>JBLING010000054.1:0-10681 GCA_047639155.1 bacterium | reverse complement strand
AATTAAACCGACTTTCAAAGGGCGTTATTTATCCCGCATACGTTTAATTGCTTTCCAAATCACTGGTGGCATCCAATTGTTGGCTAAATTGACAACAGTGTTGTATGTACGCATACTTTTTTCGCTCTCAACACCTTTTCGCTCAACAAAGAGCGTAGTGTGGTCTTCTAAGCCCTCATTGACTTCATGTGAGGGTCTGCCATTGGTGTAGTAATATAAAGCCAGTGATCGTCGACTCCTGTCTTCTGGGCAGTTTAATTTGTCTGGATGGCCGTGATAGGAAAAGTCAGTAGTTGAGAACATTGCCATTCTATTAAACAAAGGCAAAATTTTCTTTTCACCTTTAGTCATGTCGTCATTCCACAACTCAAAATGTCCTCCATATTTTTCTTTCCAGTCCTTGTTCAAATAAATCAGCACATTTAACCGCCTGTCAAGATCTGTTCGTTTGTGTTTATTAAAATCTGCGTGGACTTTCAAGAATCCACCTCTCTTTATTTGATGGCATCCTCCTCCTTCATAATATGGATCTCCCATCAGGTTCTCAATTCCCGTTAACTCGGTCAAGAAATTAAGAAATGGTTCCGAATTTAAAAAGTGCATGAAAACTTTTGTTGCCTTCCCAAATCTGGTTTCACCACGTGATGCCAATTTGATTTCATTCGGAGTTTTATATTGAATATCACCCTTATCCCCCATTTCTGGGAACTCGGATAGAACCTCTGATAAAAAGGCATCGTTAAAGAAATCATCAAAATATATATTGGGAAATGGTGCGTTAGTTGCGTATGCCTTTTTGTAGTGGCTTGCAAGTCCCATTAGTTCGTCATATTCGACGTCTAACACTTTATATTCTCCGATATACATACATTAGCTTTAAGGTGTAAAAAAAAGAAATATTTTTGTGACAACAAAGACAAGCACGAATATGATACAATATAAATTGTGGAACAACATTTTGGGATGGGTAAGTTTTGTAATCGCGATGATCGTATACTCCCTAACCGTTGAACCTTCCGTTCCACTATGGGATTGTGGTGAGTTTATTTCAGCTTCTTATAGTTTACAGGTGGTGCACCCTCCTGGAGCACCTCTTTTCTTACTGCTTGGACGATTATTTTCGCTCTTTGCCCCGAGTGCTGAGCATGTTGCTTTTGCAGTAAATATGTTGTCCGTTGTTGCAAGTGCTTTAACCGTTGGCTTTACTTTTTGGATTACGACTCACTTTGCTGTTAAAGCGTTGGGTTTAAAGGCTCAAAACCCTGAAGTATCAATGGAAAATGCGCTGACCATATTTGGATCAGGACTAATTGCAGCTTTGGCTTTAACCTTTATGGACACATTTTGGTTTAGTGCAGTTGAAGCAGAGGTATATGCCTCATCTTCATTGTTCACAGCATTATCCTTTTGGGGGATTTTAAAATGGGAATCGAATAAAAACAAAGCAACCGCCAATCGTTGGCTTGTATTTATAGCCTATACAATTGGTTTGTCGATTGGTCTTCACTTACTGAACTTACTTGTAATACCAGCAGTTGTATTGTACTACTTCTTCAATCAATATGAGGTAAATCGTTTGAATATTTTACGTGCATTAGGTATTGGTGCCGGATCACTTGTTTTCATCAACTGGGGTTTAATACCAGGTGTACCCAAACTTGCTGCGATGTTCGACAAGATTTTTGTGAATTCAATTGGACTTCCTTTTAATTCAGGTGTTCTATTTACCGTGGTTGTTATTGTCGCTTTAGTTGTTGTTGGCATTCGTTACACAATCCGAAACAACAAGCCTTTATTAAATCTGGTAATGTTATGTACAACTTTCATATTAATTGGATATAGTTCTTATTCTATGGTTGTGATTCGGTCATTGGCTGAACCTGCGATTGACATGAACGATCCAGATGACGCATACAGCCTTCTGAGTTATATACAGCGTGAACAATATGGTCAACGCCCAATATTTAACGGACCTTACTACAATGCGCGTTTGGCTCCACCATATTACGAAGATGGTTCAATGCAATACCGGAATGACAAGGATATGGAAGGTAACGACGTGTACGTTGAAACCAAACCTCGTTTGGAATATGTGTGGGATGAGCGATACCTAACCAATTTCCCAAGAATGGGGGATTTGACAGATAAAAATAAAGGGTATCAATACTGGTATAAAGAGCGCTCTAAAACAGACGCCAACGGCAATAAGGAAATTGTAACTCCGGAGTTTAAAGACAACATCGGTTTTATGATGAATTATCAGTTGGGTTGGATGTATTGGCGTTATTTCTTCTGGAATTTTGGTGGCCGACAAAGTGATATTCAGAATGTCGACAACAACATTTTTGAAGGCAACTGGATGAGTGGCTTAAGTATCTTTGACAATAGAAGAATTGGTCCTCAGAAAGACATTCCGGCTTCGCTTTCGAGCAATAAAGCAAGAAACAAGTATTACTTAATTCCGTTTTTATTAGGCCTGATTGGAATCTTTTTCCAATTCACAAAACAGAAATACGATGCGACTGTAGTACTCACATTATTCGTGTTCACAGGAATGATGATCGTATTATATCTAAACCAACCTCCACTTGAACCTAGGGAAAGAGATTATACCAATGTCGGGTCCTATCAGACTTTCTGTATCTGGATTGGTTTGGCTGTTTTAGCGATTTCACAAGGATTGAAAAAATATATGAATGGTCGAGTTGCCGCGATTGCTGCAATTTTGATTTGTTCATCTGCTCCTATCTTAATGGGAACAGAAAACTGGGATGATCACGACCGTTCTGATCGCTATTTGGGAATTAGTTTTGCTAAAAACTACTTGAATTCATGTGCACCCAACGCGATACTGTTTACAAACGGTGATAACGATACCTACCCGCTGTGGTATGCTCAAAATGTGGAAGGTTACAGAACAGACGTTCGCGTAATTAACCTAAGTCTATTGAGCACAGAGTATTATGCGCAAGCACTTACCAGAAAATATTATGGTTCTGAACCGTTACCAATGTCGATTATCCCGAATGAAAAACTACGCGACGGAGAGCGTGAAAGTATTGCATGGAAGAAGGAGAATCCATTCTTCAATTCAACTACTCCTTACGATCTAGCCACGGTTTTAAGATTTATGATTAGCGATGATGACAGACATAAAGCATCATCAAATTCAATCAAGCCTAGTGAGCTTGAAAATTACCTTCCAACCCGAAACATATATGTACCTGTTGACAGAGCTGCAGTTATTGCTTCTGGAGTGGTAACTGAAAAAGACTCGGCCGACATCGTTGACAATATTCAGTTCACACTTGGTTCAAGACTTATGAAAGGCAGTATTGTGATGCTAGATATTGTTGCAACCAATGCAGCAAATGGTTGGGAACGTCCAATCTATTTCACCACAACCACCGGTGACGATACATATGCTGGATTGGAATCTTATTTCCGACATGAGGGACTAACGTACCGTTTGGTGCCAATGAAACACAATTGGAAGCAGAAGCGTGGATTGACGGACAAAGAACTTATTTACCAACGTTTAATGAAAGATTTTGAATGGGGCAATATGGATAAGGGCACGATGTTCTTAGATCACAAAGCCACATTGGTGCCGCGTAATTTGAGAATCTTATTCGTACAAGTAGCGCAGCAATATTCAAGTGAAGGCGATACTGCTAAAGCTAAAGAATTGCTACTTGAGTCTTTACGTGTTATACCTGAATCTGTATTACAAATGGATACCTATGTGCGTTCGTACTACATTGAAATGTTAAATGCAGCAGGGGAGCAAGAGATCGCGCAAATGTTGTTAGACAGAAGTGTAAAACAGATTACCGAAGAAGTGACGTATTACCGCAAATTGGCCTCTAATAAAGATCGCAAGTTCAAGAAAATTGGGAAGAAAAAGTTAGAGTCGTCCAAACAGGATATACAACAAAACATTGGAATTGCGAATAGAATGAGTGATTCGACATCTGTTCAGATACTGAGTAATTTAGGCGGGTTTTAATTAAAACGAAGTCAAAAAGGCATAGCAAAACTGTGCTATAGACATGGAGAAAAAACCACCTCAAAAGCAACTGATTTATGGGATTCATGCAGTGCAGGAAGCCATTGAGTCAGGAAAACAGTTTGAAAGAATATATATTCTAAAAACGGACAAAGGTGCCGCGTTAATGGAACTTAATGCGCTGATTAAAACCAGCCGCTTACCAGTTCACCACGTACCGATTCACAAACTAAATAGACTTGAGCGGGGGAACCATCAAGGTGTAGTCGCTTTCTTGTCTTTAATCCCAAATGTGGAAGTACAGGAGATTATCACCCGTACGTTTGAAGCTGGGGAACATCCAAAAATATTAGTACTGGACGGCGTTACAGATGTGCGAAATTTTGGTGCATTAAGTCGGTCTGCATTGGCCTTTGGTTTTCATGCAGTGGTTGTCCCAAATAAAGGTTCGGCATTAATCCACCAAGATGCTGTTAAAGCGTCTGCAGGCGCATTAATGAAAATACCGGTGGCAAAGGTTATTAACCTAAGTCGTTCTTTAGAAGAGATGAAAGGCTTCGGATTAAAAATCATTGGCGTTACAGAAAAGGCCACTACTTCCATACGTGAAATGAAAGTAAACGAACCCATGGCTTTGGTTCTGGGAAATGAAGAAACAGGTATCCACGAAAACAGTTTAGGGCATTGTGATGCCACATACCGGATTGAAATTACAGACGAAATTGAGTCACTAAATGTGTCGGTTGCCGGTGCAATCGCCATGTTTCAGGCCTCATCTTAGGCGCGAAGAAGAATCAAAACACCTCATTAACAGTCGTATAGCGCAACAAGCAGCCCCCACCATATTGACAGTCAGCCTTTTAAGTCGGAATGTCGTGTCTTAAATTTTGTCAAAAACTAAAAAACTTTTTGCTTGTTTTTCTCATCTAGAAATTTATTTTCGCGAACGATTGAGACACATAAATAAATTAACATGTATTGGACTTTAGAACTAGCGTCGTATTTAGATGACGCACCATGGCCAGCAAGCAAGGATGAGTTGATAGATTACGCAATTCGTTCTGGCGCACCGTTAGAAGTTGTAGAAAATTTACAAGAACTTGAAGACGACGGTGATGCATTTGAATCAATCGATGAAGTATGGAGTGAATATCCTACCACCGATGATTATTTCTTTAACGAAGATGAGCTGTAAACAGCCTATTCATAAATTCTTTAAACCGAACTTACGTTCGGTTTTTTTTTGCTAAAAAATTTACAATTCCGCGTACAACGTCATCCGATTTTAAACCTCCGTTATGTCCCAAACCTTCGGTAATTAGCAATTCACCATTTGTTGCCTTCGAGAAAACAATCGCTTCCTCAACATCAACTTCTTTGTCGTCTTTATCTGCTATCACAAAAATCTCAGGCTTAAGCGTAATAAACTTAACTCGATCAATGATTGAGAAATAATCAAAGTCCATGTTGAATTTGGCCTTTAATCGTTTAAGCAATACTGCCTTAATTCTATCGTTGCCCTGTATTTGCTCCATAAAGCGATTTATGATAGACTCTGTATAGATTGCGGCGTTTGCGACCACCATCTTTTTTACCTGAACCTTATTCTCTGCTAAAAGCAAAATACCAGCCATTGCCCCTAATGAGTGACCCACTAATGCGTAAACTTCGCCGAAGTGTTTAACGATAGCCTCCAATGTCTCCTTAAACTCCAACACATTTGCGGATTCACCCTCAGAATTCACATGTCCAGGGAAATCTGGTACAACAACAGTGAATCCTTTGGCTACCAGTGGCTCGATACATTTTCTATAGTGAAACCCTTTACTGCTCCAGCCGTGAATTAAAATCACTACTGGCCCTTTACCCCAAAACCATGCTTGGGTTTTCTTGCCTGCAATCGTAAAATCAAGTTGAGTCCCTTGCTTCTTTTTCTCTAAGTCTAATGGGTGGGACTTGAGTCGATAAGGTTTAAAAAATATGTAGTAAGCAAATCGCCCTCCAATGGCTGGACTCAACCAACCAAGAACCCGAATGATGAATTGAATTACCTTTTGCATTGAATTATCTTGTCGAACAAAGGTGTAACATTGCAGTATGAAAACCCTGACAGTCATAGGATTAATTTGTCAGTTTGTCGCATTTTGATTTGCAGCGCCTGAGTTACTTGGGGAACTCACATTGAAACGGATGCAAAGTGGCATACAAAAACTGGTGACTTACATTCCCATTATCATTTCTCTAGTAGTTGTATTTGGCTATGGTTTGACCTTTATCGGAATTAGCGCATACAATGTTTACCAAATGTCGAAAACGGGAGAAGTTGCAATTAACCCAACCCGCTATTTCGTTGCATTTGGCATCTTTACAGCTTTGTACGTGGTTTTCATATTCCGTTATAAAAAAATCAAAGCGTTTCTGGAAACAAAGGTTGCCATTCCCCTCACTTATAAAATTCTTCATAACGGCGAAATGCGTAAAAACGCTTTAATTATTGGAGCAATTTTATTTACAATTGGATTCTTCGCCCAATTGACTGCTGCGATTTTAGCGTAACATAGATTCAATTACCTCATTGGTTGCTGGTACTAATAGTCGATGACCAGAATTAACAAGCTTTAGTTTTGTATTTGGCACGAGGTCACGATAACGTTGCGCGCTTTTGTATGAAATCACACTATCGGACTTGCCATAAATTAAATAAGTGTGGATATTCGAATCACGCATTTCTGCTATAGTTTTCTTTACTCCAGGGCTAATACGTGCTGTGCTTGACCACCGATTATATAACTCCTGACGTTTGGACTGTGTGTTTATAGTTGACTTATAAAACTTTAGTGTTTTGGGGTTCATCAACCCAAGTCTTTTTATGAATCGTACTGTTGAGAAAAACCAACCTGGGTATAAAACGAATCGTTTAAAAAACGCGCGTCCCAAACTTGTTTTCGTAATAAAATTAAATGCTGGTTTTCTTTTTAGTCCATCTGCAGCGATTAGCCATAAGTCGTTGATACGTTCTTTAAAAGCAACTCCGAAACCCAAAGCATAATTCCCTCCAATGCTATAGCCCAAAAGACTAATTCTTTCGCTTGCGTTTACATGGTTTAAAAAACGCGACATTAAATCCCCTAATAGTTCCGTATTGAGCTTTTCCTCCTCACCCCAAATTGTTTTACCTTGAAACGGAAGATCAACCGACACTAAGCGATACTTACTCCCTAAGCTTGGTTCTAAAATGTCAAAAACGGTACAATTCTGATCATAGCCATGAAAGCAGATTAACGTTTCTAATCCACTACCAAACTCAACATAATTGATGTGAGAATTTCTCCATTGAAATACCTTTTCCACAATGCTTTATTTAGGGTTTTAAAGTCTTAATTTTGCCCAATTTGAAAGAAATCTAATGCCCAAAGATACCTCAATAAAATCAGTCTTAATTATCGGAAGTGGTCCAATCATTATTGGCCAGGCGTGTGAATTTGATTACGCGGGAACACAGGCAGCGAGGAGTTTAATGGAAGAAGGAATCTCCGTTACACTTATCAACTCTAATCCTGCGACAATCATGACGGATCCCGTAATGGCCGACAACATTTATTTGTTGCCATTAACGCCAGAATCCATTGTTACAATTCTCAAAAAGCACGATATAGATGCCGTGCTCCCAACGATGGGCGGTCAAACTGCCTTGAACCTAACAAAAGAGGTTGATGAATTGGGCATTTGGGAAGAATATAATGTCCGCATGATTGGTGTTGACATGGAAGCTGTTGAGAAAACTGAAAACCGTGAAGCGTTCCGGCAGTTAATGGTTGACATTGGCGTTGGTGTTGCGCCGTCTAAAATTGCCAATTCATTTTTAGAGGGAAAAGAAGCAGCCCAAAAATTGGGATTCCCTTTGGTTATACGTCCATCTTACACATTAGGTGGTTATGGCGGTGGATTTGTGCACACCAAAGACCAGTTTGACGAATTACTTAAACGCGGTTTGGAAGCTTCTCCAACGCACGAAGTGCTCATTGAGCAAGCAGTGATTGGTTGGAAAGAATATGAGCTAGAATTGCTTCGTGATGCCAATGACAACATTGTAATTATCTGTACCATTGAAAACTTTGACCCAATGGGTATTCATACAGGAGATTCGATTACAGTTGCTCCTGCAATGACACTGAGTGACACCTGCTATCAAGAGATGCGTGACCAATCCATCAAAATGATGCGTAGCATTGGAAATTTTGCTGGAGGGTGTAATGTTCAGTTTTCTGTGAATCCAGAAAATGAAGAAATTATTGCCATTGAAATTAATCCACGCGTCAGCAGATCATCTGCTCTTGCGTCAAAAGCAACGGGTTATCCGATAGCTAAAATTGCCGCTAAACTTGCGATTGGATATCATTTAGATGAATTAAAAAACCCGGTTACCAAAACGACTTCTGCATTTTTTGAACCATCAATAGACTATACCATTGTAAAGATACCGCGCTGGAACTTTGCGAAATTTCCAGGAGCTGATACTGAACTTGGTTTGCAAATGAAATCTGTTGGAGAGGTAATGGCTATCGGACGTAGTTTTCAAGAAGCGCTTCAAAAAGCATGTCAAAGCCTTGAACTTAAGCGAATGGGTCTTGGCTGTGATGGTCATGAAGAACGAAACCTTGAAAAGTTAATAAACAGTTTAAAACACCCGAGTTGGGATAGGTTGTTTCATATAAAAGATGCCATTTCACTCGGTGTACCAATCACTTCTATTCAAGAAATAACAAAAATAGACCGTTGGTTTTTAGAGCAGATTTACGGCTTGGTAAAAACCGAACGTGAGATCAAAAAATATACGCTCCAGAATATAGAACCTGCTGTTTTAAGAATCGCCAAAGAAAAAGGCTTCTCCGATTTTCAAGTTGCTCATGCAATGGGGGGTTGTACCGAAGACGAGGTATACGAAAAGCGCAAATCTTTAGGAATAAAGCGTGTTTACAAAATGGTTGACACTTGTTCTGCAGAATTTGAATCGCCAACAAACTATTTCTATTCTACGTTCGACGGTGAAAACGAATCCGTAGTTTCAGATCGAAAAAAAGTAATTGTTTTAGGTGCTGGTCCAAACAGAATTGGGCAAGGAATTGAATTCGATTACTGCTGTGTTCACGGCCTTATTGCGGCTCAAGAAGTGGACTACGACGCAATCATGATTAATTGTAATCCCGAAACGGTATCTACAGATTTCGACATGGCAACCAAATTGTATTTTGAGCCTGTTTTCTGGGAACACCTATACGAAATTATTGAACTTGAAAAACCTGAGGGTGTAATCGTGCAATTGGGCGGACAAACAGCCTTAAAGCTTGCAAAGAAGCTGCACGAAAAAGGAATAAAGATTATTGGTACTTCTTTTCCAAACATGGATTTAGCTGAAGACAGGGGTTCCTTTTCCGATTTATTAAAAGAATTGGAGATTCCATATCCAGAATACGGTGTTGCCGACAACGCATATCAAGCAGTTGAAATTGCAAATCGAGTGGGTTATCCAGTATTGGTGAGACCATCATATGTTCTTGGAGGGCAAGGAATGAAAATTGTCATAAATGACGAAGATTTACAAAAAGCCGTAATTGATTTACAAGGTGATATGCCGGATAACAAAATCTTGGTGGATCATTTCTTAGATCGTGCGGAAGAATCAGAAAGTGATTGCATTTGTGATGGAGAAGATGTGCATATACTTGGCATGATGGAACACATCGAGCCTGCTGGAATACATTCTGGTGATTCATCAGCTGTGTTACCTCCTTTTAGTTTTTCTCAGAGTGTGTTGGATCAAATGGAGAAATACACCATTAAGATTGCACACGCACTTAAGATTATCGGCTTGCTAAATATTCAGTTTGCTGTAAAGAATGAAAAGGTATATGTAATAGAAGCAAATCCCCGTGGTTCCCGTACAGTACCATTTATTTGCAAAGCCTATGAAGTTCCATATGTAAACATGGCAACTAAGGTTATGTTGGGAACACACAAACTAAAAGACTTCGATATTGTTAAAAAACAAAAGGGTTATGCAATTAAGAAACCTGTATTCTCTTTTAATAAATTCCCGAACGTAAATAAAGAGTTAGGTCCGGAAATGAAATCTACTGGAGAAGCGATATACTTTGTAGATGACCTGAAAGATCCATACTTCAGAGAATTATACAAAGAGAAGTCGATGTATTTAAGTAAGTAAAATGATTTTTAGGAACCTTCTGTTATTAATTGTTGCCTACTTATTGTGGCAATTCATATCTAAGGCTTGGCGCTTTCGTAAGCTGGTTTTGAGCCAGCGTGACGAATTTTTAAATCAAGCGCGCGCCGCAGAAAAGCAAAATCGTCAAGAAGGCGAAGTGAACATTACACCTAACAAACAACCAAAATCGGATACAAGTGATGATGGAACGTACGTGGATTACGAGGAATTGGATTAACCATCAATGTTCCTGACTTCCGCTTATTCCTTCAGTTAAAACACTCTTATTGCTGCTTCTTATTAGATAGCAACCGCTTTTTACTTAATATTGTGTAAATAGTATCCGTATGAAACATTCAATAATTACTGCAATTGGCTTGCTTTTTATGATGACTTCTTCAACTTGCGAGGCTCAAAACGTTGCATTAAATTTTGATGGAAGCGACGAT
>JBLING010000053.1:0-10709 GCA_047639155.1 bacterium | reverse complement strand
CTTAACAGACTGACGCTTTTGCCAGAACCAGATTCGCCGACAATACCAAGTATCTCGCCTGATGACAGTGAAAGATTAAAACCCTCAACAACCTGAACAGGTCCGTCGGCTGACGGAAAGGCTATGTTAAGTTGTTCTATGTTTAATAGCTTTCGCACTAACGAATACGATCAAGTGAGCGAACCAATTTTTCATCTTTATCAATGCGTCTGTAAGCCATCAAAGCTAAAATGAGACTAGCGATAGGTATAATGGATCCCATGAGTATAGATCTTTGCGTATCAACATCGGTATAGTGGTTCCCAAAACTGAAGAGGTACATGGCTGCAAAAACAACTACCGTCAGTACGATGATTCCAAAGACCAGTCGTAACTGCAATTTTCTATTTTTATAAAGGAATATGCTTATAAATGACAGCAACGCTGATGCGCTTAAAAAGTAAATCAACATGTCGTTTTTACCTATAAAGGCTTCAGTCGTTTCAGTTGAATTATAATCAACAATGATTGTAGTCGACTCAAATTCAATGGTTTTCGTACCATTTTCACCACTCGATACTGGCTTCCCTGTTTCTTGGTAAAAAGGGATGTCACTTAAAACTAGCACCAAACTGATAGCCGCAACGGCTAATAGATATAGGGTTTGCAATCGTTGAATCATATGGACAAAATTAAGCCATTATCAATACCTTTGCACCCTCAAAATAGCAATATGAAAACAGCGTATATCATCGATGCAGTGCGTACACCAGTAGGCAAGTTTGGAGGGAGTCTGGCAACTATTCGGCCAGACGATTTGGCTGCAATCGTCATAAAATCAATTGTTGAGCGCAACGGAAATGCTGATTTTAGTCGTGTGGAAGATGTAATAATGGGGGCTGCAAATCAAGCAGGGGAAGACAATCGCGATGTTGCAAGAATGGCTGTTTTGATGGCAGGCTTGCCAATAACAGTCCCAGGTGTTACAGTCAATAGACTATGTGCCAGTGGACTTCAAGCGATTGGAGACGCGGCCAAAGGATTAATGATTGGATATGGAGATTTATATCTAGCTGGTGGAGTTGAAAGTATGACAAGAGCGCCATTTGTAATGGCAAAAGCAGAATCAGCATATTCAAGAAAGCCAGAAATTCATGATACATCTATCGGATGGCGTTTTACCAACCCTAAACTGGCGAAAGAATATCACCCGTTTGCAATGGGGGAAACGGCGGAAAACGTTGCAGAAAAATGGGATATAAGCAGAGAAGCCCAGGATCAGTTTGCATTTGATACCCAGGTTAAATATGACGTAGCGCATCAAGCAGGAAAGTTTAAAGATGAATTGACTCAAGTGCTCATACCTCAGCGTAAGGCTGACCCACTAGTATTTGACAAAGATGAACACCCTAGATTAAGTCCACTTGAAAAATTAGCGAGTCTACGTCCAGCGTTTAGAGAAGGAGGCACTGTTACAGCAGGAAATTCATCTGGAATAAACGATGGCGCTGCAATGCTTTTAATGGCGTCCGAGGAGGCTGTAAAGTCAATGAATTTGAAACCTATTGCGCGTGTTGTGTCAGAAGCAGAAACAGGCGTACATCCAGATATTATGGGTATTGGACCCGTATCAGCCACACAAAAATCATTAAAGCGTGCAGGATTAAAAATGGAAGACATTGGGTTGATAGAACTCAATGAAGCATTTGCTGCGCAGGCATTGGCCTGTGCTGGTGAATTGCACTTGAACATGGATATTGTCAATGTTAACGGTGGATCTATCGCCATTGGACACCCATTAGGGGCAAGTGGTGCGCGAATTGCAACAACGCTGCTTCACGAAATGCAGAAACGAAATGTACGTTATGGATTGGCCACAATGTGTGTTGGTGTTGGTCAAGGTAAAGCTGTGATATTCGAAAAACTGTAACATTGTCACGGTACGCGCTTGAGTTAAAATATGATGGCAGTCATTACCACGGCTGGCAACTGCAAATAAACGTGGTAACTGTTCAACAGGTATTGCAAGAATGTTTGTCAAAAATTCTTCGTCTCAATGTTTCGGTAATGGGGTGTGGTAGAACAGATACTGGAGTACATGCTAGCCATTTTGTAGCGCATTTCGATTATCCAGAAACGCCGACTGAAGATTTTATATTTCGACTTAACAACTTGTTGCCTAAGGACGTATGTATTGACGCGGTTCACGTAGTGCCAGATAATTTTAATGCCAGGTTTGACGCTATTTCTAGGTCTTACCGATATAACATAACTACCAAAAAAGATCCATTTGTCCGCAAGTATGCTATGGTTTTGTATAGACCTTTGGACGTCAACTTAATGAACCAAGCGTGTGAAATTTTAAAAAAACACACCGAATTTGGCGCTTTCTGTAAAAGCCATACGCAAAACAAAACCAATATATGTGAGGTGACTGCAGCCCAATGGCAATTGGATGGGAATGCGTTGGTATTTAATGTAACTGCAAATCGGTTTTTACGAAACATGGTACGGGCTATTGTTGGTACAATGTTGGAAGTTGGTGAAAACAAAATCACGCTACAAGAGTTTGAAGATATAATTGAATCTCAAAATCGACAAAGAGCAGGCTACTCTGTACCAGCACATGGTTTGTTTCTGGAAGAAGTGTTATATAATCGCAGTACTTGGCAACTGATAAGCAAGAAGTGAGTAATAAAAAAAGCGAAAACAAAGAAGGTAATGCGTTTGACCTCAAACTCTTACGGCGAATTGTGCTGCTTGCCACTCCCTATAAAAAATATGGGATTACGGCTATTATTACAACAGTTTCTTTGGCAATATTAATGCCCCTGCAGCCTCTTTTAATACGGCTTTCTTTAGATAAATATATTGCAAATGGTGACCTTGATGGGTTAACACACATGCTCATGTTGCTCGTTGGGCTGTTGATTATTCAAACATTAATCATGTTTGTGAATACCTACCTCACCAACTGGTTGGGACAGGAAGTTATTAGTGCATTGCGAGTACGCGTATTCAAACACTTAACGAGTTTAAAAGTAAAGTTCTACGACAAAACTCCAATAGGCACAATGGTGACTAGAAGTGTTTCCGACATTGAGACGGTTGCCAATATTTTTTCACAAGGCATCATTACCATTTCTGGCGATTTTTTAACACTTTTTGTGATTACGTTTTTAATGTTTTATACCGATTGGAAACTAACATTAATCTGTTTGGCTGTACTTCCGCTGCTGGTATATGCTTCAAATCAATTTCGCAAAGGCGTTAAGGGTGCTTTTCAACAAGTGCGCACTCAGATATCTCGATTAAACTCTTTCGTTCAAGAGCATATCACGGGAATGAGTGTTGTGCAGATATTTAACCGTGAAGAAGCGGAGCTTTCAAAGTTTAAAGAGATAAACAGATTACACTTAGAGGCAAATAAGAAATCGATATTTCATTACGCAATCTTTTTTCCAATCGTCGAAATCATTACAGCAACATCAATTGGTTTGATGGTTTGGTACGGTTCTCGCAACGCTTTAAATGGTAGTATTACCCCTGGAGTGATGGTGTCTTTCATTCTGTATTTAAACATGTTCTTTAGGCCTATTCGCCTGATTGCAGATCGGTTTAATACTATGCAGATGGGTATGGTGGCCTCTGAGCGCATTTTTGCATTGATTGATGATGCCACATATGTTGAAGAAACAGGATCCCATAAAGCCGAAATTATTGGAGATGTTCGTTTTGACAATGTCTCTTTCGGTTATTCCGAAGGTGAAGAGATTATTAAAGGCATTTCATTTCACGTTAAGCCAGGGAAAACGCTTGCTATTGTGGGCGCAACGGGTTCTGGTAAATCAACTTTGGTAAATCTACTAACGCGTTTTTATAGTCACCAAAACGGGAATATCACAATTGACGATTTGCCAGTGGAACAATGGGACCTAGCGAATTTAAGAAGTCAAATTGCGTTTGTGTTGCAAGACGTCTTTTTATTTTCAGGGACTGTTGAAGAGAACATTCGTTTGATTGAAGACAGAATATCACATGAAGATATGATGCAAGCGGCTAAGCAAATCGGAGCGCACGGTTTTATTGAAAAGATGGAAGATGGGTATGGTTACAACGTCATGGAACGTGGAAGCTCGCTGTCGGTTGGGCAACGCCAACTTATTTCATTTGCTCGGGCATTGGCATTTAACCCAAAAATATTAATCCTCGACGAAGCGACTTCGTCAGTTGATTCCGAAACTGAAGCATTAATTCAACAAGCGATTTCAAAATTAATGTTTGGCAGAACGTCTGTCGTAATAGCGCACCGCTTAAGCACGATTCGGACCGCAGATACAATCTTAGTGCTTGAGCAAGGGAAAGTGCTGGAAAAAGGCTCACACAAGGCCCTAGTAGAGCAAAAAGGAGCCTACTACAAATTGTTAATGAGTCAACAATTTGTCGAGATGTAATCACTTGTTTTTCAGCAGTTAATGTAAAAAATCACTGCTATTTGTGATGTAAAAGTGTAAAAATAATTCGTGTTTTGTGTTCTTTTTAAAAGAGGCTATAATCTTGACATGCTATCTATAAAAAAGGGGTAAAACAGCACATGAACACACACCTTGAATTAAACAAAAAAGCCATCCATTTTGGTATATCATCTTGTAATGCAACACGAATGCAATTCAATGGCGAAAAAGACGCAGACTATTTTCATTTATTTTCCAAACAAAAAGGGTACGATTCAAAACTTATATTAAGCTCTAAAGCCAAAATTTGCGCACAAGAGATTAGGCAACATTTAAACTAGGTAAAACAAAAAAGCAAAGGACCCGCGGCCTACTTTATGAGCATCTCAGGTTTGTCATATGTTCAAAAGAATTGGATGAAACTCTTTAACTCTAAACCGAACATGAAGTCCCTGATATTGTCGAACGATGAGATCTTCTCCAGAAAAGATTTGCTACAATGTTTGGCATGTTTTGATGCTGAAGACACGGTTTTCTTTTTAATAAGTGATTGTGAAACGAAAACTCAGCGACCAAAATCAAGGGCAATTGCAGAAAGTTTTGGCACTGAGAATGTAAAGACAAAGGCGGCTGTTTTGTCCCCTAGGGTTGATTCCACGAGCTATGAAACACCTAAATATTTGTTCCGGCACGGTGGATTTTGAATATGCGACAAAATCTGCAAAAACATTACAAGATGTTTTAAACAACTTGAATGACTTAAACGCAGCAAACATGAAATATGTAAATTCTGATTTAGGCTGCTATAACATGCACAAGTATTGTGACCTTACTTTATAAAATCTATAGTTATTTGTGACTAGTAATAAGTATTTAAGTCACTAATTACTAGTGATTTATTCCAATACTCTCAGTACTTACTAATATATTGTAGTTTTGAAGAATAAGCTGTTGAATTTTAGTGCATTGTTAACGTCGAATGTGTGTGCCGGAGCCATTATTGGCGTGTCTATAATTTTAGGATGTTTAGGATGTACTAAAGAGTCACCTAAACAAGTTGTTGTACCCCAATCCAGTTTAGATTCCTTGTCTCAACTTGGAAGTAAGTACCTTAAAATAGACATCGATACAGCACGGTTATACAGTCAAACGTTATTAGACCTATCCTCCGATAGCAAAAATAAACACTATCAGGCCAAAGCCGAGCTATTGTTAGGCCGCGTTTATTACGAAAAGGCATATGCGACAGCGCCATATGGATGTTCAGAAACGCCTTGAAAATTGGGATTGAGTTAAAAGACACAACGTTAATCTGGAAGTCGTTTAGTAACATAGGCACCGCGTATATGTGCACTAGAAATTACGAAAAAGCACGCCAATATTGCGACAGCGCTTTCACCACTTTGCAATCGAACAATGAGTACGAATTAATGGCACGATCGGCTATTAACTGTGCCATATGCAATATTCATTTAGAAGAGTTTGATACTGCAAAACTGTAGTTTGGCAAAGCTATCAAATATGGGCCGCGCTCTGAGAATACTGGATTCTTGGTTAATTTGTATAACAATTATGGATTGTTTAACCGTGACTACGGCTCAAAGGATACTGGAAGTTACTATCTGAATAAAGCATTGAACTTAGCGCGGGATGCGGATATGCACGTTGCTCTTGCTACGATTTATTTAAATTATGGTCCGGATTTGCAAAACGAAAACCCTGCACTTAACAAAGCATATCTTGATTCTGCATACGAATTATCAATACAGTATAAACTTTCTGATTTAGAGGAGTTGGCTCTAGGAGCTAAGGCTATTTGCATGGGTGATATGGGAAAGCCAGCGGACGTTGTTGGAGATGCTTATGAAACTTACGTAGATAAGGTTAAAGAAAACAAACAATTGGCGCAATCCCAGACTTTTGAATAGTTCGAGGTTAAATACAATATCGCAGAAAAAGAAGCCGAAAACCTACGACTAATGCATAAAATTAGCCAAAAAGAAAGCAAACAAAGAGTAACATGTTTTATTGTCGCGTTACTAATTTTGACCAGTATATTTATCATCTGGAGCTTGTATCAGAGCCGAGAATTAGTATTACTCGATAAACAAGTATACCGGCATAAAATTGATGCAATGCTCAAAGTTCAAGGAATTTAAAATATAGATATCATGTTGGAAGTTCAGGCGGAGGAAAGAACTAGGATAGCGACTGAATTACATGATCGGTTGGGTAGTTCATTGAGTGCTGTGAAATTGAATTTTAGTTCAATGGAAGAGCATTTTAGAGACAAAAGTGATTCCACCAAGCTTCGGTTTGATGTATTAAAAAAACTTATTGATGATGCGACGTCTGAAGTTAGAAAAATATCCCATGATATGTCGTCTGGTGTTTTGGCCAAATTGGGCCTTTTGCATGCAGTGAATCATCTTATTCAGGGATCGAGGCTAGTGGTAAAATAAAGATAAATTTGTTCGTTCATGGCATGGATGAACGTTTGTCAGGTTCACAAGAGATAGTTTTATATCGTATATTACAAGAATTAGTAAGTAATGCATTAAAGCACGGCAAAGCTGATGTGATAGATATTCACTTCATAAATGAGAATGGAAATGTAAGTTTGATTGTTGAAGACAATGGGTCTGGATTCATTAAAGGTGACGTAAAATCATGGCCTGGATTGGGCCTGCCGAAAATCCGTAAGCGTATAGAATCGGTTGGAGGTACTTTTAATATTGACAGTAACCAAAAGTCTGGAACTACTGTAATTCTTGAAATGCCGATAATCGTAGAATAAATAGACATCTTGTGCGTAAACCAAAGAAAAGATTAATTGTAGTAGATGATCACCAAATCGTCCTTGACGGGTTGATTATTTTACTAGAAAAGATAGCCAATGTGACTGTCTTAAAAGGTTTTACCAACCCCAAAGAAGCCCTAACCTTTCTTGAATGCAATGACGTTGACATCGTAATTACAGACCTATCTATGCCAGAAATGTCAGGCATGGATCTAACGCGTCGAATTAAGACGACCAACTCCAATGTGAAGGTAATTGCTTTAACGATGCACAATGACGTAAAATACATTAAAAACATGGTGCAGTTGGGTGCTGATGGATATATCCTTAAGAATACCGATTTTGAAGTCTTGAAAACTGCTCTTGAAACTGTTATTGGTGGTCAACAATACTTTGGAACAGAAATATTAGAGGCCATTGTTAACGATTTTAAACCAGATGTGCAGCTTGATGGGAAGAAAATCAATCTTTCTAAACGTGAACTCGGCATTTTAGAATTAATCGCTGATGGTATGACCACCGATTCTATTGCTGAAAAGCTATTCATAAGCAAACACACTGTAAATTCACATCGTAGAAATCTAAACGTTAAACTCTCTGTTAGTCGACCTGCGGAGCTTGTTTCAAAAGCAAAAAGTTTGGGCATAATTTAAATTCAAACAGCTTTTATTCACATTTTGTGTGTGCTTTTACCTAAGTCGTATTTTTGCCGCTGAAACAGATAGGATATGAAGACAGTTGTAAGCGGGATTAGACCAACAGGGAAATTACATCTAGGTAATTATTTTGGTGCCGTTAAAAGTTTTCTGCAAATGCAGGAAACACACAATGCTTTTTTCTTCATTGCGGATATCCATTCCCTCACTACGCACCCAACACCAGCAGATTTACATGGCAATGTGCACCAAGTATTGGCAGAATATCTGGCCATGGGTCTGGATCCTGAAAAATGTACATTGTTTGTTCAAAGTGACGTACCACAGATTTCAGAATTATACACGTACATGAATATGAACGCGTATCTCGGCGAACTTGAGCGTTCTGCATCATTTAAGGAGAAAGTAAAAACCCAACGCAAGAATGTAAACGCGGGATTGCTGACCTATCCAGTGCTGATGGCAGTAGATATTTTGATTCATAAAGCGGATTTTGTTCCTGTTGGAAAAGACCAAGAACAACACTTGGAGATGACACGTGATTTCGCCAAACGCTTTAATCACATGTATGATGTAAACTGCTTTACAGAGCCAGAGGCATATAGTCAAACAGGTAAGTTAGTGAAAGTGCCAGGCCTTACCAACAACGGTAAAATGAGCAAAAGTGGGGGAGAAGGAGATGCTGTTTTCTTCGACGATGAAGAAAAAGTTACACAGAAAAAAATTATGCGTGCAGTAACTGACTCTGGCCCTGAGATAATGAATCAGGAAAAACCTGAAGCCATTCGAAACTTATTCGATATTATGGCTTTGGTGTCAGACGCTAGTACTGTCGAACATTTCGACAACCTCTACAACAAGTGTGAAATACGTTACGGTGATTTCAAAAAACAACTTGCCGAGGACGTACGTCTATTTATCACACCCATTAGAGAAAAAATACAAGACATTAAGTCAAATAAAACCTACCTCGCTGAGGTAACTCAGAGTGGCGCAGAAAAGGCAAAAGCAAGTGCCGAAGCTACATTAAAAGAAGTAAGGGAAATTATTGGTTTTAGAAGGTTTAATTAGATAGATTTGAACGGTATATATAAGTCACATTAAAGTCAAAAGAGAAGTATAATGCATATTGCAATAGCTGGAAACATAGGAGCAGGAAAGTCAACGCTAACCAATTTACTTGCTAAACATTATAACTGGGAACCCCATTTTGAATCTTTGGAAAACAATCCCTATATCTCAGACTTTTATGAAGACATGCAACGTTGGTCATTCAACTTACAAGTTTTCTTCTTAAATACACGTTTTAATAGCGTTCAAAACATAAGATCTCGTGGGGAAACAGTAGTGCAAGATCGTACTATCTATGAAGATGCTTACATATTTGCTCCAAACCTACATGCAATGGGTTTAATGAGCACACGTGACTTTGATACTTACCAAGAGTTGTTCTCAAGCATCAAGTCTATGCTCGAGCCACCTGATTTGATGATTTATTTAAGAGCAAGTATCTCTGCACTTGTTAATCGAATCCAAAAACGCGGCCGTGAATATGAAGACTCCATCCGATTGGATTACCTTAAACGCTTAAATGAGCGATATGAAGCGTGGATTTCTACGTACACAGATGGTAAATTGTTAATTATCGATGTGGATGATTTGGATTTTGAAACAAACCAGGAAGACCTTGGTAAAATCATCAGCAAAATAGACGCCGAAGTACACGGGTTGTTTTGATTTTAAGTTTAAGTTGAGAGTGATTAGTAGGGCTAAGAAAAAAGAAAAAAGAGAAGAGAGAATAGACCTAGACTGTGCAAGATTGTAAATTGAAGGCCGGTTTAACCAAAGTGCCAATACGCCAAAAGCACAGCGCCCTAAATCAACAGATTCTTCGCAATCTCCTATCGTCGTTTACTCTGAATGACCCATTTAAAAAGATTTGTCGACCCAAAGCGCCAAAAGCGAAGCGCCCTAAAAGCGTCAGCGCTCCAAAAGCGTCAGCGCCCCAAAAGCTAGCGCCCTAACACGCCATCTATCATCCTCAACACAGTATACGCAGCTTCTTCTCCTTTGTTGCCATGTTTGCCGCCTGAACGGTCTAAAGCTTGTTGCTGGTTGTCTGTTGTAAGCACCCCAAAAATGACCGGCTTATCGTACTTTAAGTTAACATCACTGATGCCCGTGGCAACTGCTTGACAAATGAAATCAAAGTGGCGGGTTTCTCCTTGTATTATACACCCCAACGCAATTACACCATCTATTTCTGATTTTTGTGCCAGTCGCTGACTCGCTAAAATGAGTTCGTAACTTCCCGGGACGCTTAGCACAGTAATTTGATTGTTGGCTATACCAGCTTCACTAAGGAGACGCTTTGCCCCTTCCAGTAATGAACCAGTTATCGCATCGTTCCATTCAGAAACAGCAATGCCGATATGTGCATTTGGAAGTTTTGGAATTTTTCCAGAAAACTCAGATAAATTTTTGTCTTCAGAAGACATATAAACCGTTACTTAATCGCTGCTTTGGCTCGAGCGATTTCTTTATCGATGTTGGCAGCGTATTGTGTTAGCTTGTAGTCTTTTTCAACGCGCTCAAGTGACTTAAGTGCCGCTTCCCAATCTTCAAGATGCATCTGTAATTTAGCCGCTTTCATTAGGCAATACGGTGTGGTAAATGTATTGTCCCGCATATCGGCAGCTTTGAGATATAGAGTAACTCCTTTTTCGTAATTTTCAAGTTGTACGTTACAATCTCCTGCTAGGCATTTGGCTAAAGGTCCTACCATTTCATCCTCAAATGAAACAGAACCTAAATATTCCA
>JBLING010000052.1:0-10736 GCA_047639155.1 bacterium | reverse complement strand
ATTGCCGTTAAGTTGTTTAACCCAAGTACAATTCCCCGCTTTCGAAAAGCGCGCTAAAAACTGGCTGTTTTCTAATTCCTTGGATACCCCTTCACCTCACCAAATTTATCTGAATCCGATAATCGCCCCGGCAATCAGAAGCGACCCCTCGTTGTTCACATTGATGTCAAAAGCTTTGCTGTTGTTCTCACTTTTAAATGTCCAATCACATACCCCTCTTTGATCCAATTTTACAATAAACATATTTTCTTCTGCGGTGACCTGAAGCACTTTCCCGCCACAATTAAACGTGCTAGAGAAATAGCCCGTCACCCAAATTTCATCATCCTCGTTTATAGTAATAGCTGTCGCCCTGCCAACAATCGATTCGCCAATGCTCTATCCAATTTCTCCTGTGGGTTTAACTTGCATTATTTTTATGTAGTCCTGATCATCTTCTTTTGTGAAGAAACTAGCGATGTATGCACTCCCTTTACTGTCAAGGACAACATCTGAATAGTGATTGCTGCTTATTCTTCCGGATTTGCCAAGTTGAGTGAGATGGGATTTGGCCGGTATTTCACTTTGTCCATCTCCTACGTTTTCCTATGAACTGCCACAGGATATAACGCCCAGAAGGAGTGCACATATCACAACCGAAAAAATGCTGTTATCTATAATAAAGATTGAATTAAGCCATCGATTTCATTCTATTCTACGACAATAATAACTCGAATCAAATAGTAAAAGTGGTCCATTCTAGTCCAAAAGAAAAAACAGTCTTGATTTACTATTTTTGTGCCCCTAAAATGAATGATTTATGAAACTGGTAAAATATATAGCGGTTGTTTTGGTTCTTGCTCTTTTTGGATGTGGGAATACGACTGAGAAAACAACAAAAACACGAACTGTTACCCGTGAAAAAAAGGTAATGCCTGTTGATGCCGTTAAAGAAAAGTATGGAGACGGCCTATACGCCCAAATAAATATTACTGAGGGTGACGTTTTGATTCGCTTGGCAATGGACAAAGCTCCATTAACCGTTGCCAACTTTGTCGCTTTGACAGAAGGCAATATGCCAAATGATTTCCGAGCAGCTGGAGTGCCATATTATGACGGTCTCCTTTTTCATCGGGTTATTAATGTGGCTAACGGAGATTCGTATAATTTCATGATACAAGGTGGTGATCCTGATGGAAACGGTTCAGGCGGGCCTGGCTATCAATTCCGTAACGAAACTCATCCTTTACTAACGCACAGCGGTGCTGGAATACTCGCAATGGCAAATAGTGGACCAAACACCAATGGAAGTCAGTTTTACATTACCAATGATGCGCAGCCTAGTTTAGATGGAAGCTACAACGTTTTTGGTAAAGTCGTTGAAGGACAAGGCCGCGTTGATCGAACGCTTAAAGGAGACAAAATGTATTATGTTGCAATAATTCGGGTTGGAGAGAAAGCAACAAACTTTGATGCCCTTACTACATTTAATACGCTAAAATAATACATATGCAGACTGTTGACCAGTACGACTTCTCAAACAAAAAGGCACTTGTTCGGGTAGATTTTAACATGCCACTAAATGACACTTTTGAGATAACAGACGATGCCAGAATGATGGCTGCTGTCCCGACAATTCAAAAAATTTTAAAAGATGGCGGTTCAGCTGTATTAATGAGTCATTTGGGTCGGCCTAAAAACGGGCCTGAAGCTGCTTTTAGCTTAAAACACGTAGTCGAACATCTGAGTCACATTACGAATGCCCCGGTGCATTTTGCAGGGGACTGTATTGGAGAAGCGGCATTGTCACAAGCACAAGCGCTAAAGCCTGGTGAAATACTATTACTAGAGAACCTTCGGTTTTACAATGAAGAAAAATCGGGAGACTTTTCCTTCGCTCAAAAACTTGCTCGATATGGTGAAATCTATGTGAATGACGCGTTTGGAGCCGCACATAGAGCACATGCCTCAACCTCAGTCGTTGCTCAATTCTTTGGGAATCAAAAGTGTTTTGGATACATCATGGCAAACGAAATAGCAAATGCCAACAAGGTGATCGCACAACCTGAAAAACCATTTGTCGCCATTGTAGGTGGAGCAAAGGTTTCTGATAAACTACTAATTCTTGAAAACTTAATGCAAGTGGCTGATACCATTCTTATCGGTGGTGGAATGGCATATACTTTTGTCTCTGCCCTTGGAGGAAAAATAGGTACAAGCCTTTTTGAGCCAGATAGGGTTACCCTCGCCCTCGAACTTCTTGAAAAAGCAAAGTTAAAAGGAGTAAAATTAATGCTCCCTGTCGATTCGGTATGTGCTGACGGATTTACCAACGACGGTGGTTTAACAACCTGTTTGAGTGATTCAATCGAAGATGGTTGGATGGGGCTTGACATCGGACCAAAAGCTGTTGATACTTATGTCAATGAAATCCTAAATGCGAAAACTGTGCTTTGGAATGGCCCAATGGGCGTATTTGAATTTAGTAATTTTGAAAATGGCACTAAATCTGTTGCGCATGCAGTTGCCGACGCAACCAAAACAGGTGCCTTTACGCTGATCGGTGGTGGAGATAGCGCTGCCGCAATCAAACAGTTAGGATTAAAAGATGACGTAAGCTACGTTTCAACAGGTGGTGGTGCGCTTCTAGAATATTTTGAAGGCAAAGAACTTCCTGGCATCGCAGCCATAAACGCAGCCGTTAACGGTTAAATTATACTTCTCTTTCGGGCTTAAAACCGATTCAATTTTCATTCTTCAGCAAATACACTGCCTGTTGTTAAAATGTTGGAAATTTAACCCGTCTTTTGTAAATGGTGTAAAATTATTCACTGTGATTTTCAATTACTTACGATTTTTTCGATAAAAAATTGTCGAGAATTACACTAAAACACTAAAAATTGCGGTTTGAAAGTATCATTATTTGTGTTGCCTATATGTAAAATGACCATATTGTAATCCCTGTCTGCTTTTAGAAAGTATGTCCGGTGCCGAACTAATCAATATCAAAAACCACAATTAAATTAATTTTATTAAAATGAAAACACTTTTTATAACAACTGTACTTTTTTCTTTGATGTCATTCCAAATTGGAACATCAAACAATGCTATTGAAGCTGAGTCTAAATTAACAGCATCTTATTTGGGTATGAACGATGACGGTGCATATCGATATAAGGATGCGGCTAACGTAACACACACTTTTGTTGAAATTGGAGACGATGTAGACTATGACTATTTAGAGGATGAATTCATTGGTAAAAAATTCTCTATTTCTTGGGTTGAGGTAGATTCTGAGGTATATGATGACGAAGGTGATGAAACTGGTGAGACTGTTAAAGTAAAACAGATCGTCAGCTTGTCATTGGTTAAATAAGGACAATTATCTTTTTGTTGAATAGGCCGGCTTTGCTGGCCTTTTTCATTATAACCGGAGTACTTTAACTTCTACACGCCGGTTTTTCGCTCTACCTGCTGACGTATCGTTGGTATCGATGGGTTCATCCGGACCATACCCCCCTGTTTTAATACGATGTGGGTCTATTCCTTGAACAACCAGAAACCGCTTAACAGACTTTGCGCGATTCTCACTTAGCTCAACGTTGTGCTCGTAACCACCTGCGCTACTCGTATGTCCACCGATTTCTACTTTCATCTCTGGATGTTTGTTTAAAAAAGACAATAATTTCCCGAGACTTACAATCGATTCAGGTAATAAGTCAAATTTGTCAACATCGAAATATACGTTGTCCAACACAAACCGATCGCCGATTTTAAGTGTATCGGCATTACTTACTTCTTTAATTGTGGTCGCTGTGTCAAACACCTTTTCACTTGCTGGAACATCATCCAAATTACATTTACAATCGACTGAATCAGAAATTGGTATTAGGCAAACATCATCCATGATATAATACGCTTCGGCAGAATATCCAGAAACAGGCGTAAGTGCTATTTTGTTTAATGCTTTAAAACTACCAATGGTAATGTATTTCTCCCCTCCGTGAGCCCTATATCTGCATTGTAACATCATCCATTTGGTTTTATAGGGTAGATAGCTCTCATTAAGTAGTAATGCTGGCTGATCTCGTATAACGTCGTTGACATTTCGCACTGGTTTTTTACTAAAATGTACACCAAGGCCATTACTTGTGTACGCACATTGGTTGGCAAGCTTAACATAGATCGAAAAGCAATATAGGCTGTCCCTCTTTAATGGTTTCACGAGCTTGTTTTGCAAATACTCGATATCCTTTACCAAACTATACACTCTAAAACCAACGCAACCTGTTCCCGATTTGCAGTCCTCAGAAAGGTAAAAATCCGGCGTTGGTGATGCAGGTGTCCAAGACTCCACTTCATCCGTTATTGAGGGCATTGAGTAGTCAATAGTCGGATGGTCTTCCAGCATTGGATTCGCTATTAGATTTCGTTTGTCGTTTGGCCAAAACATGGCACTATCCAGCAAATGGTGTCGTGCAAGTCGCTTCTCCTCTTCTAAATAATATGCCAATTCGTTTGACCCACGTAAGTTTGCATACTCAGTTTGTACTTTAGATTCTCTAAATCGGTCGCGATGTTGAAAGACAACAAATTCCCCATACTCAACTCTTATATTGGTTTGGGTGATTCCCTCCATCAATATCACTTCTTTATAACCAGTGCTAGAAACAAGTCGACCATCAGAATACACTTGGCTCATGATTTTCGCCTGTTCGTTGTTATAGTACGTTACCGTCCCATCCAATACCGATGCTCTGTCTTTGGCATTTGCCTTAAATTGAGATTCTTTAAGTAAGCCACCATCTCGCCCATAAAAATGCCACTTCCCCGTTTGAAGGGAATACGAATCAACCAAACCCGTGAGCTCCGATTTTACTTTTACCTTCACAAAGTCTCCAGCCCTACTTTTTACAAGTGTGTCATAATACAGGGTATCTTGACCATAGCCAAGAATCGAGACTGATAAAAATGTGAAGTAAAGAAGTAGACGCATCAACTTATTCTAATTAACACTTAATTGACACATTTTATTGGCTGAAAGTAACTACAAATTGGAAAATAATTTGTTATTAATGGTGCCCTTTGCGTTTCACAACACCTCCTGTAACTTCTTTTATGCGTTGAACATAGAAGAATGCTTTGGGGTCTACTGCTGATATGGTTTCTTTTAAACGATGCACTTCCAATCGCGTAGCGATAGTCATTACGATATCGCAATCGTGTTTTTCGTCAAAGCTTTTTGGTAAATAACCCCGCTCTCCTTTGTAAACCGAAATTGCCTTTTTAAAATCCTTTACGATGATGGCTTTCACTTCTTCATGTTTCTCTGAAACAATGGTTAATGCCGTATACTCCTCAAAACCATCCACAACATAGTCAGACGTTTTGATTGCAGTAAAGTAGGTAAGGATAGAATACATAGCAGCTTCAATACCGAAATTGAATGCTGCAGCTAAAAAGATAATGCTGTTTACAAATAGGACAATTTCACCCGTTGACAGACCAAGCTTTTTATTCGTGTAATGTGCCACCACTTCAAATCCATCAATAACACCGCCACCTTTTATAACAAAACCAACTCCCAGTCCCATAAAAAATCCACCAAATACAGCAATCAGAATTTTATCTGTAGTTACCGTTTGGATGTTTAGCACATTCATAAATATCGCCAGAAGTGCAACCGCTATCATCATCTGAACCGCGAAGGTGATACCTATCTTTTTGTATCCCATTATGATAAATGGAATATTAAATAGTATCAAAAACCAGCTAATATTTACATGTAATATCTCATGGGCTAAAATTGAAATACCTGTAACGCCTCCATCTAAGAAATGGTTGGGAATCATGAAACCTTTTAGCGCAAAAATTGCACAAAAAACACCAAGCGACGTGTATGCTAAAGCAGGGAAGGATAAAATGACTTTCCAGTTAATCTTCTCCGGTATATCAGCCATTCGCGATTAAATCTTGTAAGTGTTTTTGTTTGATTGGTTCTCTATATCTTCGGGCGTATGGTGTGTGGTATCTGTGCCCTTTTAGAAAGTTTATTTGCAATTTATTCCATTGTTCACTAGTCTTTATCTGATCCATTGCTTGGAATTCTTTAAACAACGTTTCGCCAATGGTGTAAAACTGTTCCGTTCCTAGGTAATCTAGATCGGCGTCGCAAATAATTTCTTCCAGTAAGTTTTTTGGTTTTTGTGGGATTTGAGTTGCCAGAATCATCCCGTCGATTATCTCAATATCTTTTTTACTATAGCCCCAATCCGGGAGCTCGCGTTTCGTAAATTCAACTCCTTCTTCTTCATGGTCGGTATACGTCCACAGAAACCCAATGTCGTGAATAAGCGCCGCAGTGCGAAGTAGATGAGCATCGCGACCTGTAATGTTATACCGTTTTGCATATTGGTTGCATACATCCAATACACCCAACACGTGTTCCCAGGTGTGGTAGGATAACTCGGACCGAATTCCGCTGTTAAACTTGTGGGTTAAATACTTTTTTAATTTACCAATATTCATGCTCAGTGGCTGACTGATATACTTTTAAACAACGCTACAATATATAGTTGATTTAACGTCATAAATCATTCAAAGTTCTCAAAGGTAGAATATTTAACCATTTGGTTATAGACAATAGTCTACAGACTTAAAATATTGGCTAGTAAGCGATACGCTCCTGGAACGCCCGCAGGTAATTCTCTAAAAAATGATAAGCCGCAATACACGATGTAACCTTGCCCGTAGGCCCCAACCAGCAAGCTTCCTTCTTTACTTGTTTCATTCGTGTCGTGCATGGATAATATGGGGGTCATTGCCTCATCCCAGGCATTTGGAAAGTACAATCCACGTTCCTGAACCCACCCTAAAAAGTCGTCCTCGGTTATCTTATTCGGAATGTTTACAACTGGGTGGTCGTTGCTTATTATTTCCACAACCGCATTCTCTTCTGTTACACGATCTCTGGATACCGTTATACTGTATGGCCCAATCGGTTGGGATTTTAGCCTGTGTGCTGTATTATATTGCATCACAACGGTTCCTCCTTCTTTCGCATAATTGGACATCTTTTCGTTGATCGAACCAATTTTCTCAATGGTGTTTAATACGCGGATGCCAAAAACTATTGCATCAAAACGATTCAACGTTGTGGTAAGTATATCATCAACAGTCAACTCAGTTACGGCATACCCCATTTCTACCAATGCTTGTGGTACTTTATCACCTGCGCCCATTACATATCCAACGTTTTCTCCCTTCTTTTCTAGTTTGACCTTTACCACCTTTGCTTCGGCACTTGGAAAAACGGATAACTCTGGAATGTGGTCATAATTGAACCTATAAAAACCAAGACTATACACAGAAACGTCGTCTTTAAAAATGGCCCTTAAAACACCTGAACTCTCCCCTTTAGAAGGCGTAACAGTGAACTCAAAAACTTGCTTTTCCCCTTTTTCCTTGAACGTCGTTTTGTAAAACGCAGGCTCGCTTTTCCATCCTTCGGGTAAAAAAATCTCAATATATCCAGCCACCCTTGGCATTCCCGCAATCACTTCGACTGATACTGTTTTGGGTTTTTCTGAAGTGTACACCACCACATCTTTCCCAAGGTTTATCATAACATTTGGAGTGACAACCAAGGGTTGAATTATTTCTCCTTTAACCGGATCCGTAGATCCATGGAGCAGGGGAAGATTCATAGATATTGTTCTGCCATCTATCTCTAACATAACTGCGAGTTGAAATGGGTAAGGCAAATCGGGTAGACCAATTTCTTTTTGGTTGTCTGTGCTGTACATTCCTGGTTGCTTGGCTCCTTTTAGCCAATACGGTTGACTGATTTCAATCTCTGGAACTTTCCACAATATCTTTTGTTCTGCATGTGTGCTTGTCCCGCTTAGTGTTTTAGATATAGTTCCACCCAACCATTTCGAATTAATACTTTTAAAATCAACCTGAACGTTTGATGAGATACGTATTGTTGATTCAATTTCCTGACCTACATATACCAGTTGATCATTTGTAAATGCCGTCGCCTTAATTCCCGCACACTTTAAAATCAGTGCATGGATTTGACGGAGTTTCTCCTTTCTACTCAAATCATCTGCCAACTGTGCAATTTCATCACGAATATCAAACAGGGCTGGCACAACTTTTTCAGGGTGATGTATGTCAAACGCCTTTATAACTTTTTGAATTTGTTTGTCGAGCTTGGAGCTCATCTCTTTGTTTTTATATGTCGATGAGAATATGTCTTCCTTAATTGAACCTTTTAATATTTGGAGGTATTCCCATTGGCTGCCTATTACCGGCGAATTACCAAAACCTTGGCTTTTGTGTTGACTTCTACTCAAACTCGAAATGTCAGATCCTGTTTTGCCTAGTAATGGTAAATACTGGTTTACATCAACTTTAACATATTCATTCGGTGCCTTTGCAACCTGCTGATCCATTTTTTCAACACTTCCGTAAAACCAATAACTCGTGTTCCAAAAAATTGAACTTGCCTGCCAAGGATCCACTTGTTCTAGTTGTTCTGGGAAACGTGTTGGGTCCGCGGCAACGTCAAACGCTTCTAACGCCAGCATGGCCGACGCGGTATGGTGTCCATGGGTGGACCTGTCCGGATTCACCTCAGGAGAAAACCGAGTAATGATTATATCTGGTCTTACATTTCTAATAATCCAAACAACATCAGATAAAATTTCTTCTTTATCCCAAAAATTGAATGTCTCTTCTGGTGTTTTAGAATACCCAAAATCTATCGCTCTGGTAAAAAACTGACTGCCTCCATCAATACGCCGTGCCGCTAACAACTCCTGTGTTCTAAGCACACCGAGGTTCTCTCCTATTTCTGTCCCAATGAGGTTTTGTCCACCATCACCGCGCGTTAGGCTCAAATAGCTGACATCAGCATGCTCGTGCGTGGTTAAATAACTGATCAGTCTTGTGTTTTCATCATCTGGGTGCGCGGCTATATAAAGAACCTTGGTTGTGTTTGCCAACGATTTTAATTGGTCGACAATTTCCGATGCAGAGGATGTTTCTTGGGCCAATACAGTCGAATAATTACCAAGGATAATCAACAAAAAACCAACTAAGGGTACTTTTAACTTCATGAATTTTTTTCTAAATAATCAATAAACGCAGAATTGCTGCGCAGTAACAACTGGAAGACTTCTTCAAAACCACCTGTGCCTCCGTAATAAGGGTCGGGCACATTCCCTCCTTTGTCTGTATCATCGAAATCCCGCATTTTTAACACTTTAGCCCTGGTTTTGTGTTTGGGTCTTAGTGATTCGATGTTGGTTACGTTTTCATCATCCATAGGAACAATTACATCGTAATTGGCGAAATCACTTACGGTAAATTGTCGTGCGTTGGACGGAAGGTTGACACCATGTGATTGAGCAGTTTCAACCATTCTGTGGTCTGGTCTTTCCCCAATATGATATCCTGCTGTACCTGCAGAATCAACCTCGAATTGGTGGTCAAATTCACGCTCTCTTATCAAGTGAAGAAACAATCCTTCTGCCATAGGTGAACGACAAATGTTGCCCAAACAAACAAACAGAATTCTCCTTTTCTTCATTTTGACTCCAAGTATACATCAAATCAGATTTTGATTCCTGAAATTCTTGTTAATCTTTGTGTATATGAAGCCCACGAAATCGTTTACCGCTTTCTTACTTTTTATTTTCTTTTTTGCCTGTTCCAACAAAGAAAACCCATCGGTTGAAGAAGTTGATACATACCCTATCGCCGTTGTAAATACTCGCCTAGGCAATATGTATTTTTGGATGTATGACGAAACCCCGATGCATAAAGCTAAATTTATTGAACTAGCGAAAGCAAAACACTATAATCAATTTAACTTTAATCGTGTGGTGCGCAATTTCGTTGTGCAAGGAGGATGTCCAGATTCGGTTCAGTATTTTGAAGGTTCTCCATTTTTGTTGAATCCCGAATTTCACGATAGCATTGGTCACACTTATGGAGCGCTTGGTATGGGCCGTGATGACAATCCTGGTAAACAATCAAATGCGTGCCAGTTCTATATTGTTTGTAAAGAACAGGGCCTGCCACAATTGGACAGTAATTACATGATTTTTGGTATGATAATAAAAGGAGGTATTGTTTTGGAGGAGATAGAAATTGAGCCCACGAACACTAACGACATGCCAAATACATCTATATCATTAGATGTATCAATCAAGCATTTTAGTGAAAAAGAGTTGTTAGACTCCTTGGGCTTTAAGCTTCCCTAGTGGCCGAGGCAGGTGGGTTTTATCACTCATCCACAACCATACAATCATAACCGCTGAGTATGCCCAAATCACTGGCCCTATCCATGCTGTAACGTTGGTTCCACTATAAATAAATGGAATAGCCACTGCAAGTATGACTAACCTGGCGGTATCTAGAATTTTGCTAGCACGTTTATTATCTAATAAACGACCATGGACAAAAACAGAAAACAATATGGTTAAAACCAACACCAATAAGTGTTTGTTGTCAATCAAGTCTCTGAACAAGGTTCGCTTCGGATCTTCAACTATGGCAAACATGGAAACAAATAATACCAACGTTAACAGTGTGTTGATTAAGAGATAAAATCCAAATTGTTTAGACATGGGTCTGCTGTGTGGTAATCTATTTCCTTTTTCATCCGTCTTGAATTGAGACGGTAAATAACCAACATCTGCAGGTGTCCAATCAGGTTTGGTGAAAAATATTTTAATTTTATCCTT
>JBLING010000051.1:0-10771 GCA_047639155.1 bacterium | reverse complement strand
TTATTGCGAACTTCTTTAGAACCCCAATTTTACAACACCTTAAAAACATAATCGCCTATTAATGAGGTAAATATACTTGAAAAATGTTCGACATAAGGCTCCTAAGGGCTACCGGCCAACAGACGTTATAACATTTAAGTAAAGGTAATTTTTATTCATCTGTTTTTGTCGATGATTTCACATTGAACGTTTTTCCTTTCCCCAAAGCAATTAAGTAAAAACCAAGTCCAACAAACCCTATTGCCGTAGCAAAAGCTTTAAAAGTGCTTGCGGTGAATCACTTAAGTATCAGGAAGTAAAAAAGCCTTAGAAATCAAAATAACTTTAGACATACCACTTTCGTTTTGTCCAGTGTGCACTCTCGCGTATTCTTTAAAAACAAAAAAGCCTAATTCAATGAATTAGACTTTCAATCATCTCTGAGATGAAATGTTTTTTACTGCTATTTACGCAGCTTCTTTCTTCATCCAATCTTTTCTCCACCAAAAGGTGAGTAAAGCCAAAAGGAGGATAACGATGTTGATTATTATCGGTTCATCTCTACCAATGTGTGTCATCATGGCGCCTATCATAATTCCACCCAAAGCAAGGGCAGCAAAAGGGACAAACATTTTCTGTTTTTTAAGCAATACGGGCAACAACAATCCTAAAGCACCTAAGATCTCTAGACTACCAATGATTTTTACCTGCATTTCCGAAAATTCGCCAGCCCACGCCATTGCAGGCTCGACAAGCATATCTGCATAAGGGGTAATTAATTTCATTGTTCCAAACCCCAAGAAGGCTACGGCCAACAAAATATGGACAATCCATTTTACTGTTTTCATACTATTTTCTGTTTTAGTTAAATCAAATATAGGTAACGGTTCTTGGCAAATCCTGACAGCATGGTCGATTTGCCATAGTCTATTGATTCTGATACGCTTTAATTACTTTTGAAATAATGAAGTCTACTGACAAAAATCGATTGACACAATCGTCGGAATCGTTTTTCAAAACGTTGCGAACCTGGCATATTGCATTGGTTGTTGGAGTTGTTCTTTTTCTATCCATTTCAACTTACCCCGTGGAATCAGGTGGATTTGGTGAAGACGAAGACTTGAATAATGCATTGCTTTACATAGCTCCATTAATGGCTATGGCGGGCATATTTGCCTCTCGATTTATGTTCAATAAAAGAAGGGAGTCTCTTCAAACTGCTACTACATTACAAGAAAAGACAGAAGGATATCAAGCTGCAGTAATCGTTAGGTGGGCGTTAATAGAAGGACCAACCTTCTTTTCAGTTATTGCCTTTATGCTAACGTCAAACTATGTTTTTGGAGAAATTGCCTTCCTGATGCTCGTGTATCTCTTTCTTCAACGCCCTAATTTGGAATCCGCCTTGGAAGATTTAAATCTAAATCATGCTGATTTCGATAAGGTCAGAAACCCAGAATCAATCATATTCGATAGTTCAAAAAACAAACATGAAACGGAATAGTAGTCCAGAAGGTCAACCCAACAATCCTTTACATGGCGTCAAGTTGAAAGATGTATTGAGTTTTCTGGTAGACCAACTCGGTTGGGAAGCCCTTGGCGAAGAGTTAAACATCAAAGCATTTCAAAACAATCCGACAATCACCTCAAGTCTGAAGTTTTTACGACAAACACCTTGGGCACGTGATAAAGTTGAGCAGTTGTATTTAACGTTGATCGATAAGTGAAGACTGACTAAATGACGATTGGCATTCTTGTCTAACGGAACTTAATATGTATAGAAAATCGAAAATATAAATCTATCCAATTCAATGTTGATCAAAGAGTATTACTAATCTATAGTCCAACTCCTCGTACAATTGCTCCCTTCTACATCCACCCACTCGTCGACCAAAACCCTGTTCAACACAATTAATTGATTTTTCTCTACCCTTACATTGTATCTGCCTAGGATATCAATACCACCAGATACGTCTGATCACTGGACATAAGTCATTACGGGAATTTGAAAACTATATCAGAGTCGACCCGAAAACCACATTGGCAGCTATGGTAAGGTCAGAGGAAACGGATTATCTCAAAAAATCAAATCTGGTTAGTCAGTAATGTGATTCTGTGCTAACACTTTTGCTACAACCCAATAAAAAAACCCTTAAAGTGTTGACTATCAAGGGGTTTAATAACGTATCGTGATCCCATCAGGACTCGAACCTGAAACCTACTGCTTAGAAGGCAGTTGCTCTATCCAGTTGAGCTATGAGACCAATGGAATCAAAATATGTCGGGGTGGCAGGATTCGAACCTGCGGCCTCCTGCTCCCAAAGCAGGCGCGATAACCGGGCTACGCTACACCCCGAATGGTGTATCTTTTTTTAAGGGTAATGAACAACATTTTACTGCGCCACTTCCCCCTAATTGTATTTGCGGTGAGGGCGGGATTCGAACCCGCGGTACCCTTTAGAGGTACGGCAGTTTAGCAAACTACTGGTTTAAGCCACTCACCCACCTCACCGAATGGGTCGGCAAAATTACCCTTTTTTTTAAATTATCATTTCTTTTTTGAGTATTTCGTAAAAAAAAAATCTTGCACAAAATTTGTTACCGTATTGTAAAGGTTTTTTATAAAATTTGAGCCAAGTCTATGACACTAACAAAGCCAAAAATTTACCAATTTGTAGAAATGAAAACCTACGGGTCTACAGAATGGCTAGCCGATAATAAGAAGAAGTATCGCTCGGTTTTCGATAAAGCCGAAGTAGGCTACGTTTACTGCGAATTCAGATTCCGAAATCTGCAGTTTAAACAAACAGATTGGCCGTTAAAATTGAATTTCAAATGCATAGATGAGAATAAAAAAGAAATCTGTGACCTAAACTGTGATCGCTCTGTGTCTATTAATGCACAGGACGTTTTTATTCGAGAAGGATGGGGAACACGTAATTCTGGTGGATTTTGGAACAAAGGCACTTACAAATGGGAAGCATGGATTGACGGTGAACTAATCGCCGAAAAGAATTTTTACGTCCAAGATTATGGTATCGTTTCTGGTCTTGGTCAGCCTTATTTCAACATAGAGTCTATTAAATTTTACGAAGGACCTGATGCGAACGTATTAATCGACAACAGACGCTATTACAGAACCTTCCACCACCAGTTTACCCGATACATATGGGCTGAGCTAAAAGCAGAAAACCTAATCCCGAGTGTGAAGTACTGGACTTGTGAATTGACCTTTAACTTTAGAACCAGTAGTAATCTCCTGAAAGGCACAGTAACCAAGTTGTTTTTCGTTTACCCGCAAGAGCCAACGTTTGTAATTACTGTTGGATGGGGTTCTGACGTAATCGGAACTTGGGGAAAGGGAAGCTATTATATGGACATCCTCTTCCAAGACAAGTTGTTGGCAAGTAAAAACTTCAACATAGGCGACGATTACATCGAAGCGTCAGAATCTGACTTTACAATCATGCGTCACGTTGATGAGCCTAAATTGATTGATCAGGTCAAGAATAAACCGGCATTAAACAAATCGCCTGCAGAGATTTCAAAAACTGTTGAGGAAGATGTTATGTCTGAAATGGGAGACCTCATTGGATTAAAGGAAGTAAAAGACCGTATAAAAGAATACAGCAGCTACCTCCAATTTATCTCTTTGCGCAAGGAGAAAGGCATTGAGGAAAATGAACCGTTAAACATTCATTCCGTTTTTCGAGGTAACCCTGGAACGGGGAAAACGACTGTTGCCAGAAAACTGGGAAAGATTTATAAAAAATTAGGACTGTTGTCGAAAGGACACGTGCATGAAGTAGACCGTGCAGACCTTGTTGCAGAGTTTATCGGTCAGACTGCACCCAAAACCAAAGCAGCAATTAAAAAAGCCAAAGGCGGTATCTTGTTTATCGACGAAGCGTATTCATTGGCGAGAAAAGATGATGATGCAAAAGACTTTGGTAAAGAAGCAATCGAGATTCTGTTAAAAGAAATGACAGATGAAGACGATATGGCGGTAATCGCTGCGGGTTATCCAGATGAAATGGACAATTTTCTGAATTCGAATCCAGGGCTCAAGTCTCGTTTTAACGTAGTTTTTGATTTCGCAGATTATCTCCCTCAAGAGCTTTTACAAATCGCCGAATATTCCGCAGACAAACGCGGAATTACATTTTCCGATGAGGCCAAAGAAGCACTCTATAAGAATTTGGTGGACGCATATCGAGATCGAGATCGTTTCTTCGGAAATGCTCGACTTGTGAATTCACTGGTGGATGAATGTAAGATGAACCTGGGCTTGCGAGTAATGGCAGCGAAACACCCAGAATCATTGAGCATGGAAGACCTATCTGCCATTTCTACAGAAGACGTTGAAAAGCTTTCCATCGCCAAAACGGATACAATACCTGACATCCCGATCGACGAAGACTTACTCCGTGAATCTGTTGCGAAACTGGAGTTGATGATGGGACTTGAGCAAGTAAAAAATGACATCAAGGACTTGGTCAAACTCGTTCGCTTTTATAAAGAGACTGGAAAAGATTTTAGAAAATCATTCTCGCTTCATGCTGTATTTACAGGAAATCCGGGAACGGGTAAAACCACAGTTGCCCGCATTTTGACGCAAATTTACAAGGCACTTGGTATTGTTGAACGTGGCAATCTGGTAGAATGCGACAGGCAGTCTTTGGTTGGAGGATACGTTGGTCAAACTGCTATTAAAACGGGTGAGGTTATCGACCGTGCAATGGGAGGTGTGTTGTTTATTGATGAAGCATATTCCTTAACGGAAGGTGGGAACTCTGATTATGGTAAAGAAGCCATTGAAATCATCCTTAAACGTATGGAAGATTTTCGTGGTAGCTTTATCGTCATTGCTGCGGGCTATACCGACAATATGCGTAGATTTATTGAGTCGAACCCTGGGTTAAAGTCGCGATTTGACCGAACGTTTACTTTCGAAGACTTTGAACCAAATGACTTATACGAAATTGCAATAAATCAGTTTTCGGAGCACAATTTAACGCCAGACAAAGCGGCAAAAGAAACGCTTGCTAACATGATGCAGGTTATGTTTAATGGCAGAGACAAGTACTTTGGAAATGGTCGCGCAGTGCGAAAAATAGTTGAAGAAGCAGTGCGCAACCAACATTTGCGAATGAGTGGAATAACAAATGCAAAGCGTACGAAAAAAATGGTGAACACCTTACTGGTTACTGATTTAGAAACGATAGCGCTTGCCCATGAGGCTAAGAAATTGGCAAAACATGGTATTGGATTTAAAATGAATTGATATGAGAAGAACCAGACTTACGATTGTATTAACGCTTTTATTTTGTGTTTTCGCACAAGCCCAAGACACCATAAATTGCAGCAAGGTGCAAATCGGCTCGAACCTCTCAAGTTTAATTCAAGAAATTAATCGACCTACATTGGTCGCCACCTATAATTATAGGTCGAACAACTTTGCCCGCATACAATTTGGCTTTAGCAACACCTCTGGCAATTTAGAAACGGATTTAAATGCTACAAATTCACAAAACAACTCCCTTGCCGGAGACACGAACATAACAAACAGTCCTTACAGCAATAATAATTTAGGACTTCAACTTGGGTATTATCGAACAACGAAGCTTGACGGGAGCTTTAGCATATATTATGGTTTGGATTTCCTATTGCAACGTGAGGTGGATTTTCACGAATTGAATTTAAAAACCAAAAGAGAGTTTTCACAGCAGCAAGTTCAGTTTTTCGACACGCGTGAAAAAATCACGACCACTACTGTTGGTTTTGGTATCGCGCCGATGTTTGGAATCCAATATCAAATCAGTGAAAGAATCCAGATCGGATACGAAATGCATGTGTCTGTTTTAATGAATGATTTCAAACAAGAAGTCAAAAGGACTATGGTGCAAACGTCGTCATTTGACCCACGTGTTTTCGAAACTACAGTTGTTGGAGATCGCAGTTGGAATCAAGTCACAAATGTGTTTAACCCGCTAAGCGGATTGTTTCTTAGCTTTAGATTGTAGTAAATACCTCACCGTTTACAAAAACGTCGTCAATCATACTTTCACCAAAATGATATGGAATCGCATTAAGTGACTTCACTTGTTTGGAGACAATTACATTCGCACGTTTCCCAATGGCGATACTCCCAATTTCTTCAGCTAGATTCATGGAATTCGCCGCATTAATGGTCAATGCATTCAAAGCTTCGACTGGAAGCATGTTCATATAAATACAAGCCAAACTCAGCACAAAGTTCAAGTTTCCTGTCGGTGAAGATCCAGGATTAAAATCACTGGCAAGTACAAAAGGTACATTCGCTTCAATTAACTTTCGTGCCGGCGTGTATGGAATTTTTAAGAAGAATGAACAGGCTGGTAAAGCAACGCCAAACATGCCGCTCTGAGACAATGTTGCAACATCTTCGTCCGTCATTTCCTCTAAATGCTCTACGCTTAACACCTTATTCTTTGCAGCCATCTGTATGGCTCCGAAACTTTTGAACTGATTCACATGTAATCGCGACGGAATTCCGTGTGCATTACCGGCTTCAACGATACGTTTGGTTTGATCAACATTAAAATATCCCTCTTCACAAAAAGCATCTATATAATCCGCTAATTCCCCCTCTACCACCTTAGGTAAAATGGAATCTATTATATGGTTTACGTAACCTTCTTGATCGTCTTTAAATTCTGTTGGGAACGCATGAGCTCCTAAAAACGTTGCTTTAATCGGTATCGGACTATTTTCTTTTAGTCTTTTTATGACGCGTAGCATTTTTAGCTCCGCATCGACATTCAACCCATAACCACTTTTGATTTCAATTGCTCCAGTGCCGTGTTTAATAAGTTTTTCAAGACGATTTCGAGCGTCATTATACAAATCGTCTTCCGACATATTGCGGAGTTTCGTAACGGAATTTAAGATGCCGCCACCGCGATTTGCAATCTCATGATAGGTCATCCCTTTGATTCGGTCCACAAATTCATCTTCCCGGTTTTGAGCAAATACCAAGTGGGTGTGACAATCAACGTAACTTGGGTAAACAATTCCACCTTCAACATTATATTCCATTTCAGGATCGCGTTTAGGCACATCATCCATTGTACCATAATGGACAATTTTGCCTAATTCAAATTCCAAGAAAGCGTTCTCCACTATTCCAGTTGACGCAAGATCGCTGCCAATTTTAGTCGAATTGTTTTCTGAAACACCGTACAGCGCACCTATATTTATCAATCGCGTTAGCCCCATAGAAGTAAAATGTGTTTTCTTCGTGTAAAGCGAAAATACAGATTTAACATGTTCTCATGGCGATTATAAAAACATTTCGAGACAACACTCCTGATATCAACGAAGACGCCTTCATTGCAGAAAATGCGACTATTATTGGAGATGTCAAAATTGGCAAAAAAGCATCGATTTGGTATGGTGCTGTATTGCGTGGGGACTCGGACAAAATAACAATCGGAGCAAATTCAAACATCCAAGACAACGCGGTTATTCATGTCGACCCAGGTTTTCCCGTTAAGATTGGGAAAGACTGTATTGTTGGGCATTTGGCACTTGTGCACGGAGCTTCTATAGAAGACAACGTTTTGGTTGGTATGAACGCAACCGTTTTAAATGGTGCGCAAATCGGATCATATTCAATTATTGGCGCAAATGCATTGGTTACGGCAAACACCGTCATTCCTCCAAGGTCATTGGTATTGGGCAGTCCAGCGAAGGTGGTAAAACAGATTTCTGATGATCAAGTTGCGCACATTGTAAGGAACGCCGAAGCCTATGTAAAACTCAGTCAGGAGTATCTTGAAGCTGAATTATCAGGCTAGCATCACAATTACTATGTTATCCACGAAGCATGCACAGTTGATAACTCCCCTATTCTTTACTGTAATATTGACCCATCAAAGTCGCGGACGATACTATAGTGCGAAAAGATAATTGTTCGTCAACGGCAGGTTATTGCAGTACTTCGGTACTCGTTGATAATTTATAGTTATTTGGTTTAGTTATTTAGGAAACCGGAGCTTAGTCACTCCGGTTTTTTTTATTGTCTGATACAATCTACGTATCAAGATTACTTATAGCAAATGCTTGTCACTTCGCCAATCACGTTTTAGCTTTGCGGTAAATAATAAACAGAAAATTATGTCAGTATTAGTAGGAAGAAAAGCCCCATCGTTTGTAGCTGGAGCGGTAGTTAACGGTGAGGAGATGGTTTCAAACTTCACTTTAGACCAATACTTAAAAGAGAAGTATGTAATCTTTTTCTTTTATCCGAAGGATTTTACATTCGTTTGTCCAACAGAGTTGCATGCATTCCAAGAAAAATTGACAGAATTTAAGGCAAAAGGTTGCGAGATAGTTGCGTGTTCAACAGACACAGAAGAATCACACTGGGGATGGTTACAAATGGCGAAAGACCATGGTGGCATCCAAGGAATTACATACCCAATCGTTGCTGATACGACTAAAACCATCAGCATAAATTATGGTGTATTAGCCGGTGAATACGGATTTAACGAAAACGAGGAAATGATTGCAAGTGGACCAATGATTGCGTACAGAGGCTTGTTCTTAATTGACAAAGAAGGTACTGTGAGACATCAATTGGTAAATGACTTACCGTTGGGTAGAAACGTAAACGAAGCGATGCGTATGTTGGATTCATTAATTCACTTAGAAACGCATGGTGAAGTTTGTCCTGCAAACTGGGAAGAAGGTAAAACTGCGATGAATGCTACACACGATGGTGTTGCAGATTACTTAGCAAAAAACTAGTCCATAAAGACTTTATATAAGCCCTGTTTCGAGAGATTCAGGGCTTTTTTTATTCCTGAATTTTCATAGTGAGCTCGTCGGCGCCAATGAGTAACAAGTCTGTTCTGTTGTACGTAGTTGTTACTCCCTTGTTTTCGATTTGAAACAAATCAAATTTGGCAATGGTATTGATCGGGTGCTCCGCCTTAAAGAGTTCGTCTTTCTTTACTTTTATTGGAAGAGAATATATGCTCCAACCCCATTCATACATGTTCATCCCTGAAAGATAAATACTTCCAAACTCACCACTCAAGTCTTTAGATACAGCCTTAATAGTGCATTCACCTAGGTACACATCTAAAGGTTTCATTGAATCCAACGTAGACACATAAAGGTATTTGAATTGCGATTTTAATTGAATTACGAGCGTATCATTTTTATACCGCATTTCTCCTTTAACATATGAAGCTGCCACCAGGTTTTGACTTTGAATGTTAGATTGATGCAATTTAGATATAACAAAAACACCATTTTCATGATCGATATTATAGCGTTTACCATCATAAGCATGGGATCTAGTCGAGCCACTCATGTTGCTTTCATTTATATATTCCTGACCAAAACTCAAACTATCGCCTTCCTCAAGGTTTTTTGAAACATAACTTTCCCCTATGTCACCAATAACATCAAAAGCAACAATAGTAGCAGCGGCTAAATAAACAAGTCCGAGAATTAAGGTTAAGCGAAGAATGATTTTCAACTTTTTCATATTTTGGTTTGATTGGATTCGAAAGGTACAAATGTTTTAAACCAAGACCTTGTCATTTTTTCTGTCGTTATGCAGCAATTGTTCTAGTCAACGTATCTTGCTGACATGAAAACCATCATACTGACCTTTTTATTGTGTGTTTCTCAGATTGCCTTTGGGCAAGACATCTACTCTGCTTTAATAGGTCACACATTCACAGACGATAACACCATTGCCCTATATTTCAATATCCATACGAAATCATCTGTCAGTTCTATTCCAAAGTCACAAATTGAAGTCACATTAAGCGACATGAGCACCAATACGCACGTTTCGATTTCGAATTACAGTCTGATTTTACAGGTCAAAGAACGTATAGGTTGCGACACGTTGAACGACACCTGGATGCACCAATATGTTGCCAGCATTGACTTGACAGACGCTGCTTTTTCGGTGTTGTCTTCCTCATGTGTGCTTAGAGGAGAACTAATTGTTTCGAATCGACTTGGTGGGTCTACAACGACTGATGGCACCAACAAACCTATATATGTATATGATCAGTTTGAAAGGTGTTCAAAAACCTTGTCGAACAGAAATACGTATCGAACCATATCAAATGGCATTTTTTATTCTTGTTTAAATCAACCAACATCTCACAATTTAGGAGCATTTGATATTGCTGAATTTGACTCCTTAAGTTTTGAGCTGGTCAATCCAATGACCGACCGCAAGACCAACACCACGTTTCAAATTGGTTTATCAGCCTCGAAGCCGATAGATGTAAAAAGCGCTTCACAATTTTCATTTGATTCTGTATTAGGTGAATTTATATACCAACCGACCGACACCAAACAAAACTTGGCATCGGTTTCCATAAAGACAACAGAGTGGCGTAAAGATGCCTCCGGGATTGATTATATAGTTGGAACTTCTATGCGGGAAGTGCTGATTATAATCGAACAATGTCAAACAAACGGACTTCCAATAATTCTTGGAAAGAAGACTTTTGAAGTTTGTGAAGGGGAGCAGATTTGCTTCGAAGTCGCAACGCTGGACAAAGCAAAGACATTACCCCCTCCGATGCCAAAGCCAAAGAAAGACTCTGTTACTATTAAATGGAATCGTGGCATTCCAGGAGCAACATTCACCGTGATCGACCCAAAAGAGATCCACCAACGTGCACGTTTTTGTTGGACTACTAAGATTGGTGAGGCTAGTAAACTGCCTTATACATATGTGGTAAGTGCAAGAGATGATTTTTGCCCTACGAATGGC
>JBLING010000050.1:0-10803 GCA_047639155.1 bacterium | reverse complement strand
CGGAAGACTCAACATTCTGTAATAGTATTAAGACCTTCTTTGATGTAACCCTTCCTGATAACGAAATGCAATATTTGTGGCAAGACAATTCAACTTTGCCAACGCTTGCGGTTTCTGAGCCTAGCACTTATTCTGTAAAACTAAGTAATCGGTGTGGATCAGACAGTGATAAGGTAGTTTTAAGTGTTTTAAATCTACCGACAGTATCCATTGGGGACAACATGGTGTTCTGTGGTCAGATAGTACCACAATCTTTCACAATTGGTGATCCAGACAACGCAGAAACATATTCCTGGTCGAACGGTGGGTCAAGCGATGGTGCAACGCTTAGTGCAGCTGGACGACACTGGGTTGTAATTACCAATAAATGTGGTTCTGCGACTGATTCGGTGACCTATGCAATGTCTCCATATCCGGTTGTGAACTTAGGTATCGATACCATTTTATGCGGTAAGTTTAGTATTGAATTAGATGCTGGTAATCCTGGTATGGTTTATAACTGGTTGCCGGACGGTGAAACATCGCAAAAAATTCAAGCAACAAAACAACAGTTGTATTCTGTTGTTGTTACAAACGCAGATGGATGTTCCTCAGCGGATGATTTTGAAATTGGGACAGGTTGTATTAGCTATTATCATATTCCAACAGGTTTTAGCCCAAACAGTGATGGGTTAAACGACGTATTTAAACCAACATTGGTTAATTATCAAGACTATACCTTGTCTGTTTACAACCGATGGGGTGAAGAGATGTTTCGGACGGAAGATGTCAACCAGGGCTGGGATGGGGAATACAATGGCGAAACAGTCCCAAATGGAATATATCTGTATTCTATTCGCTTTATGACAACCGAAGATGGAGCCTTTAAAATTGTCAAAGGACTCGTCCAAGTAGTTCGATAGATTGACCTATTTTTGGCACTGTTTTGCCACAACAAATTCTAGAACAATATTGGGGATATAGTACGTTTAGAGATAAACAGAAGGAGATAATTCAATCAATTCTTCAGGGTCAAGATACCTTTGCTTTATTGCCTACTGGTGGAGGCAAATCAATTTGTTATCAGGTCCCGGCTTTGATGGTGGAAGGTGTTTGTGTAGTGGTTTCACCATTGATCGCTTTGATGCGCGACCAAGTTCAGCAGTTAACCAATCGAAACATTTCAGCAACATATTTATACGGCGGTCTTTCGAAGAAGGAATTGGCCATTGAATACGAAAACATACGCAACAACAAGTACACACTGGTGTATGTGTCTCCTGAGCGCCTTCAGTCCAAAGCTTTTTTGCAAAACCTTAAACGAACAAATGTGAGTTTCTTGGCAGTTGACGAGGCACATTGTATTTCGCAATGGGGACATGATTTTAGACCAGAGTACAGGCAAATTTCAACAATTAAGGAATTGTTACCTGGGCTAACAACATTAGCACTTACTGCTTCCGCAACCGAGCAGGTAGTTGAGGACATTGTAGAAAGATTGGCGTTAACGAGCCCAGTGATCATACGTAAAAGCTTTCATCGACCAAATCTGAGTTATCAGGTTCGATATGATGAGAATAAACGGGGTCGAGTACTGGGACTGTTTCAGCATAATGAGGATTCAGGGATTATTTATGTACGTACGCGAAGAAAAACAGTTGAGCTAGCCAAGCTTCTACAAGAGCATGGGGTTAAAGCCGATTATTATCACGGTGGACTTAATACCAAAGACAGAAATATAAAACAAGACCAGTGGTCAAAAGGCACAACCAAAGTGATTGTATCTACGAATGCTTTTGGGATGGGGATAGACAAACCGGATGTTCGGATTGTAGTGCATTATGACATGCCAGATAGCCTAGAAGCATACTATCAGGAAGCGGGCAGAGCCGGACGAGATGGGAATTTTGCGCAATGTATTCTGTTGTATGATGAAGCCGATATCCTTCAACTCAGAAACTTTGTCATGAGTCAATTTCCAAGTTTGGTTGGGGTTCAGAATATCTACGACAGTCTTTGTAATTATTTTGAATTGGCTTACAACAGTGGCTTAGAAGCCCGATTTGATTTTAACCTTCTAAGTTTTTGCGAAAAGTTTGAATTCAAAGCGATAGACGTCTTTTCGGCTATAAAAGCGCTTCAGAAGTTGGGATATATTCACTTGTCTGAGGGAATTCACCGGCCTTCTAAAATTAAAGTTGAGGTGTCGAGTACACAACTGTATGACTTGCAGTTGCGGAGTCCGAAGTATGATAATTTAATTAAAACAGTCTTGCGCTCATATTCAGGAGTATATGACTTTTATACCGTTGTTAGTGAGCATCAGATTGCCCAAAGAAGTAAAAACAGTATTCCTGAAGTAGTTAACAAGTTGAAACAACTCAATGAATTGAAAATCATCTCTTATCAACAAGCGAGTGACCTACCGTTTGTAACCTTTTTGCGACCGCGGGTTAAAGAGATTGTAGATATTGAAGATGTACTAGTAATTAGTAAAGACAGGACCGTTGGAAGGATGGAAGGTATAATTGCCTATGTAGAGGGTGAAACGTGCAGATCTGTTCAGATTTGTGCATACTTTGGAGAAGACAACTTGAGCCAATGTGGTATTTGCGACATTTGTTCGTTATCCAAAAAAATGAAGACTGACCATGCTGTTTTTAATAAGGTAGAAGAAATGGTGATGAAGTCATCCAAATCAAGACAAACAGTAAGAGATCTAATTACAGCCAATTCTCAAGACATGGATGGTGATGCTATTGCGGAAGTACTGCAATGGTTGATTGAGGATAAAAAGGTAATCATCAACAAAAGTGGATATTTGCGGCTTCGAAAGTGAGTAACATAATCTGTACGGTAACCAACGATTTGGTTTATGATCAACGCATGATGCGCATTTGCGGATCTCTTCAACAGAATGGATATAACGTCACATTGGTTGGTAGGGTGATGCCAGATAGTGCTGACTTAACCAAACAACCGTTTGAGCAACATCGCATCCCTTGTTGGTTCAATCGAGGTCCAGCGTTTTACTTGGAGTATAATATTCGGTTGTTGTTTTATTTTCTTAAAAATAAACCCAACATTATAAACTCAGCTGATGTCGATACGGTTATGGGTGCGAAATGGTTCAAATATTTCGCCTCGTTTACTTGGGTCTTCGACGCACACGAACATTTTACGGAAGTGCCAGAAGTAACAAATAGAAGATTTGTTAAAAGCATATGGTCCTTAGTTGAGCGCAAAGTTTTTAGAAAAGCAGATAAATTTTATACCGTAAGCGCGTCTTTGGCTAAAATCTTTCAAAAAAAATACAATAAAAACGTTGAGGTAATAAGAAACGTTCCGTTACTTCGTTATAAGATTGTCGTAGAGCCTAAATCGGATTTTTCTGAAACAGGTTTTTTAATTTATCAAGGAGCGTTGAATAAGGGTCGTTGTATCGAACTTTATATCAAAGCCATGCACCAAATTGATGCCCAGCTATATTTAGTTGGCGAGGGAGATTTGAGTGACGCGTTGCGTCTGTTGGTTAAAACAGAGCAGCTGGAAAACAAGGTTACGTTCACTGGAAAAATTCATCCAAAGGATTTACGGCATTTAACAAAAAACGCATTGATGGGTTTAAACGTGCTAGAAAACATTGGTTTGAGTTACTATTACTCTCTGAGTAATAAATGCTTCGACTACGTACAAGCTCAGATACCATCGATTAGTAGCAATTTCCCAGAATATGCTACGTTAAATGCTGCACATGAAGTAATGCGCTTGACGGAACCTACTTTAGAAGGTATCGTTCAGTCAATCAAGGAGTTACAATCAAATCAAGAATTGTATCTTCGCCTCCGCAAAAATTGCAAGATTGCAGCAACAGATTGGAACTGGGAAAAGGAAGAAATCAAGTTGTTGGCGCAATATGAGTAAAAAAAGTAATCACCTACACGTCATTTCGTTTGACGTTCCGTATCCTGCCAATTATGGCGGGGTAATCGACATCTACTACAAGCTTGTGGCTATGGCAGAAGCTGGAGTAAAAATTCACCTGCATTGCTACCAGTACGGTAGGGCAGAGAGTGCGATGTTGAAAGGACTTTGTAACAAGATCACATATTACAAGAGAAAGGTATTTAAGAATCCCATTTACAACACGAAGCCATACATCGTTGCTTCAAGGAACTCAACAGCTTTAATTGAGAATTTGATGAAAGACAAACATCCAATTCTTTTTGAAGGGCTGCATTCTACGTATTATCTAGCAGACGATAGATTAAAGGACAGATATAAAGTGGTGCGAACGCACAACATCGAGCATCATTATTACAAACATTTAGAAAAAGTAGAAGACAATCGGTTTAAACGTTATTTCTTTAAGGTTGAATCTGATCGTTTAAAACGCTACGAGAAAGTGTTGAAGCATGCTGACAGTATTGCGGCGATTTCTCCGAATGATCAGCTGTTTTTTAATCGCAAATATGGTAAAACCATGTTGTTGTCTCCGTTTCATGTGAATACGGCAGTAACAGTTAAGGAAGGTAGAGGTAAATTTATTTTGTACCACGGAAATCTATCTGTTGGTGAAAACAATGAAGCTGCATTGTTCTTATTGAGAAAAGTGTTGAATAAGCCTACTTATCCAGTTGTAATTGCAGGGAATGACCCTTCTCTAGAACTTAAGGAGTTGGTAGAAACTATGGAGCATGTAACGCTCCAAAGTCGAATAACATCTGAAGAAATAAATCATTTAATTGCTGACGCACATATCAATATTTTATTCACCAATCAAGCGACTGGAATTAAGTTGAAATTGTTAAATGCGTTGTTCATGGGCAGACATTGTATTGCAAATGGAAAGATGATTGCTAATACTGGCTTGGAAGATTTGTGTATCCGTGCTGAAACAGCTAAGGAATACAGCAAAGCAATATCTACATGTTGGGAACAGGAAATCGATAACAGTCAAATTGAGGCACGCGCAGAGGTATTACATAATACATTCGACAATCAGAAGAATGTGAAGCCTTTAATTGAAAAGATTTTCGACCTTGTAGCTAAACCTGAGAAAGCAAAAGTTTAGTCTACCTATCCCATTTGAACAGCATATTTTACGAGTCCTGCTGCACTGCGTACGCCAAGTTTACTTATTATATTTTTACGGTGAAATTCAACTGTGTGGTGGATAATGAATAATTTATCTGCAATTTTTGTTGTTATAAACTATTGAGCATTAAGCCTTAACATTTTTTCTCTATCTGTCATTACAACATCACCGTGTTGCGTTTGGACCCGTTTTTTTTGCTGTAAACCTTCCATAATACGCTCGGTGACCTCAGGACTATAAAACGGTTTCCCATCAAACACAGTTTCAATCGCTTTTTTAATTTCCTCAGATCCTGTATTCTTTAATATGTAACCTTGGGCACCTGCTTTTAATAACCTTTCGATATGATTGCGTGAGTCGTGCATAGTAAGCATAAGCACTTTGCATTTTGGAAAGTGTTTTATCACGTGTTTGGTGGCTTCCCATTGTACTACCGTAAACCCATCTTCATAGGTTGTTGTTACTTGTAATTGATTTGAAATTCCTTGAGCAAGAATAAACTGACTTATTGTAAATAGTAAAGTGAAAGTGATTGTAAGTGTTTTCATATCTGTGTGTTTTTAATGTTTTTGACAACACAAAGATGCGGGACGGATAAGCCGATTTCTTAACGGTTCTACGTGATTTGACAATATCCCTCATTTCAAGGATACCATTTTTCTGTAACTGATATTCTTTGAGAATAGGTTTAAATAATATCTTTGGCACATGTGGTTAAAACAGGCCTTATTGGTCGTTTTTTATGGGTCATTAACACTTACTCCTTTTTGCAGTATTGCTCAATACACGGACTTTAAGTCCGATGATCAACAAGCATTTATTATACAAGTGAATGACCGTTTCGACTTTTGTGCATTAGAACAATTCAATGCGCATTTGGGTGCGAGGATCAATGACATAATTACAGTATACCTGCCCAACAACGTAGATGTGAACTGGAATGAAATCAATGGTATTATGCGCGTAGAAGTCCCAAGAAAAATTCGACCTGAAATGGATCGATCCATTCTAGATATGCGGGTCGACAGTGTTTACCAAGGCCATAAATTGGAAAGTGGTTATACTGGTAAAGATGTTTTGATCGGAATCACCGATTGGGGCTTCGACTACAGTCATCCAAATTTTCATGACACTTCATTAAGTCAAACGCGAATTGAAGCAGCCTGGGATCAGTTTAAAATCATCGGACCACGGCCCAAAAATTATTTGTATGGAACGGAATATAGTACTCCTCAAGAAATACTAGACGCCAAATCAGATACGGCAGGTTTATATGATTATGCATATCACGGGAGCCACGTAGCAGGAATTGCTGGCGGAAATGGTGCCGGTACCGACTATAGAGGTGTTGCCTTTGAAGCTAAGTTTTTAATGGTTTCACTCCGATTGGATGAAGCTGCAGCAATTGACGCTTTTGCGTGGATGAAGGAAAAGGCGGATGCTTTGGATAAACGACTCGTAGTGAATATGAGTTGGGGGTTATATCATATTGGCTCCATGGATGGCACTGGATTACTAAGTCAAGCTATCGATGACTTATCAGACCAAGGGGTGATATTTATTACATCAGCCGGCAACAATGGGGGCGAAACATTCCATGTCAGTAAAACATTCGACGCTGACACAATGCATACGGGTATCGGGTTTTATACGTTTTCTTACCCGCTTTTATGGGGACAGTCAATAAGCATGTGGGGAGAGCCTGGAGAAATTTTTAATGTTGAATTATTAATTCTGAATAATAGCAACGAAGTAATTCATATATCTCCAACGTATAACACCACAAACGAATTAAACTACTTTGATACCTTATTGGTTTTTGGGAATGATACGGTTTTTTACAACATAAGTGTAACTTCGAAATACATGTACAACGACAGACCAACCATGCGTTTAAGTGTTAGAGAAAGGAGTTCTGAGTTGAAGGTAGCACTTCGTTCATATGCACAAACGGGAACTGTTCATTATTGGAACGTGGTTGAACTGACCAATGATGCAGGAAATTGGGGTGGAACTTTTGAAGACTGGAAGCCAGGTTGGTTGAGTGGCAATGATGAATACAGTTTAGGAGACCCAGCATCAACAAAATCTGTTATTGCCGTTGGAGCGCATTCATCTGAAGTGCGTTTACAAAATGGCAATGTAGTCGGTGGAAGGCAAGCTACTTTTACAAGCAAAGGACCAACATTGGACGGACGGCGTAAACCTGAAATTTCAGCACCAGGTGTAAATGTGGCATCCTCAATTTCATCATATACAACACGTAACTTTACTGAATTAACATCTGTCGATTTCAATGGTCGACAATACCCGTTTGCAAGGTTGTCAGGGACATCAATGGCGTCTCCAGCGGTTACAGGAGTTGTTGCGCTTATGTTGCAAGCAAACCCAGGTCTTACTTATATTGATGTTAAGGAAATTTTAAAGCAAACTGCACGCTTGGACAATAACACAGGTGACATCCGCGACACGAGTGATTTGTCATGGGGTTGGGGCAAGGTTAATGCAAGTCGAGCTGTGCAAATGGCGGAAGCATGGGTTCCAGTAGCTCCTGTGTTGGAAAATGAGCATTTGAAATTATTCCCAAACCCAGTGTCGAATATGTTGTATTTTGGGTCTATTGAGCCCAAGAGTATAGCGGTTTACTCTATGTTGGGCGAATTAGTGCTTAAGGGTGACGTTGGTTATATCAAAGGAATAAACGTCAGTCATTTAGCATCTGGTACTTATGTTGTTCGATTTAATGATGACATTGTTGTTCCTCAAAAACTAATAATTCTTTAATAGCGAAGTTGAAGTGACCCCTAAACAACAGAACATACTTCGTGTATTTTTAGGCAGTCTCGTCGGAATGGCATTGATATTTGAACTGATACGCGATAGTCAGCGTGATGGTGATTTTATTGGCTACATAAACGCTGGCAACGCAGTTTTGAATGGGAGCCCAATTTATGCGGATTATCTAAACACGTGGCCGCCATTCTTTGCTATATTCTCTGTGCCCTTGGCATGGATTGATGCCATTAGCCCGTTATTCATCAGGCTGGTATGGTTGATTGGTATTATCATTAGTTGGTTTTATATCTCGAGATACGTTGTTCGTCTGACCTCAAATAACAAAGTCGTCTTATTTAAATCAGATATGCCAACAGATGTATGGCTCCTTGACTGGCGTGTTTTTTTACCATTGTTGTTTATTCTTCGATTTATCTTAGATGATTTATCGAACATCCAGATTAATACCTTTTTGTTGCTTGCATGCTTGTTTGTGATTGACTGTCACTTTAAAAGAAGACATATTGCTGGGGGGATTGTATTGGGATTAATCATCGCTTTAAAAGTATATCCACTTTTCTTATTGCTGTTTTTATTCTACAAACGGTCATGGAAGATGGCAGTAACGACAATTATAGTTCTGGCTGGCAGTGTTGGAATGAGTTTACTTGTTTTTGGGTGGGACGTAGGAATTGCAAACTATGTAGATTGGATTTCCAACAAAGTAATGGGAGCAACGATAATCACCCATAAAAATCAGTCCTTGTTTCCATGGTTTGAAGGGCTATTAACAGATCAATCTAGAGGCTTAGATATATTTTACAACATCAGTTCACTATCGAGTGCAACTGCTAAGAAAGTACCCTACGTTGTGGTTGGTGTTGTTGCGTTGTTTGTCGGATGGAGGTTTCGCAACTCCGATACAAGAGAGCAAAGCGTTGGCCAGTTTTTCTTTATTCTCGCCGCTATACCCATATTATCACCATTGGCGTGGAAATACTACTTTGTGTTTCTTTTCCCGATTCTGTTTCTCCAATTTAACAGACTGTTTATTATTGACGCGAAACAGGGATTGTCAAAAGGGTTGTTCATAGCTGCATTGGTTTTGTCCATTGCCTCCACAGACGGATTACTCGGAACCAGGGTTTCAGATGTGCTGGAAATATATGGCTGTGTGACTTGGGCTACGGCTTGTTTGCTGTTGTCTTACATCGTTACAGACAAGCCACTCTCAAAACTGTAATAAACGCGCATTATTTTGCCATTATGGGAATAAAATCGAAACTGCAGCAAAGTGTCAAAATTCACAAACCACTTATAATCAATTGTATATGATTTAAATTTTGATTTAAAAATTAGTGGAACGGCAATTGACAGGCAAGTAGTATATTAAGTCGCCCATCAAAAAATTGCTCATCGAGCAGCCCTTTGTAAACCAAACAGACGAAATGCACTAAATAGTAATATGATCTCATCGATCAAAATTAAGTAGAGTCTGTAGTAGGACTAAAAATTTTATCCATGCTTATAAAAGAAGAGTGTAGTAGCTCTTCTTTTTTTTTATCTCAAATTTATTTGTAGCTAATCCTGTCTCGAATGGTTCCGTCGCTTCGATGTATGATTACACTGGATTTGTAATTTCTTGCGATGTTTTTTGCACGATCAATTGCATCATCTTGATATTTATAGGTGCCCGTTAATCTTTCATTTCCTTCCCCTCTAACGCCCCAACCGTCCTCATGTGGCACTACGTGTTGGTTATGTGTTTTTCGCGAACTGCGCGCATTTTTTCTCAGAAATTGTTTTAATAATTTCTTTAACAAATTATACCAAAAACTTGATTCATTTATTTTAGCCATAAACCATTGATTTTAAAATACTTAATTGCCAATCGTGGTGCATTTGAGTCTGCCAAATATAGGTAAATCAACTAATGCAACTTGCAAATTTGGATGAATGTGCATGTGATAATTACTTGACTTGATACTTGTAAATTCCTTTACTACAGCCCAGCAATAGGTTATCCTAATCGTCTATTGCGTGGCACGTCACAGGTTTGTGAACCAGGTTTTGGTTTATTTGAGTAACGAGAGAGAAGGCCACGTCGAGAAATTCGTAAATACCATAATCCGTTGAAATAAAAGCAGCGTCACCATATATTACCAAGTCTGTTACTTTAACTGGTTTAGGAAGTTATGAACCGACCATATTACCCTCTTTGCGTATGGACAAGTTTCGATCTTTGGGTGACCAGGTGTTTTTATTCGAATCAACTTTAAGTTGTTTGACGTTATAGTTTCCTTGATACGCTTTAGAGATGTATCTGGCCATGGGATTTTTCATACCTACGTAGTACATACCACTCCTTTCTGTTCCAATCCATAAGGTATCATTTGTATCTAGCGTGCAGGTCATATTGTCAACGCCTTTTCAAAACGACAAGAGGGCCAATTATTTACTTAAGTCAGTGGGAAAGAAATTGTTATCGTCATTATATCAGAAACGGTAATTACAATTCAATTACGCCATTTAAGGTCGTGCACTAATGGTATAATTACTTATTTAAAGCGCTTAGTACTTGTTAAGGGCTTTTTTATGTCGTTTCTGTAGGTTCTTCTATACCGCGTGTTTCGTATATTCGTAATGGTCCATTAGTCATATTCTTATGAAAAAGTGTAGTCTGCTCGTACTTTTCACAGTACTGTTCATGTCAAATTTTATATACGCCCAAAACATCGGTATCAATGAAACAGGAGTCCTCCCGGATAAATCTGCCATGTTAGACGTTAATTCCGTTAATGGCGGCCTTTTAGTGCCGCGTATGACGAAAGTGCAAAAACTTACGATTGCGTCTCCAGCAAACGGCTTACTGGTATATCAAACCGACGATACCATTGGATTTTGGTACTATGAGCAAAATGTTTGGTTACCTGTGATGTGGTCTATTACAG
>JBLING010000049.1:0-10818 GCA_047639155.1 bacterium | reverse complement strand
CCAAATGCACAAACAAGATCAAATAGAAATAAAAACATATAAATCAAAAAGGCTCAGTAATGATATCATTACTGAGCCTTTAAATGTAATTTTACAACCCTAAAAACTGTATTGCTTATTTAGGACGAGACAGTTTTTAAATCTAAAGTTTAGACTGAACATGCATTATGTCTTCAATCCTCTTTTTAGCAAGATGTGTTGCCGCAGCTTGCGTATGCATTCCGGTTTCGTCAGAAACCTTAAATATCGAATCTAACGTATCATAAATGCGTTCTGTGTCTCTTAAAGCATTTTCTCTATTGTATCCTGTCCATTCAGAATAAACGTTAATCAAGCCACCGGCATTGATCAAGAAATCTGGCGCATATACAATTCCTTTTTTCACAAGCATATCGCCGTGAACATCTTCATTGTCAAGCTGATTATTTGCGGCTCCAGCAATTACCTCACACTTAAGCGTGTTAATTGTATCGGTGTTTAGAATACCTCCAAGTGCACATGGTGCAAATATTTCTGCATCCGTTTTGTATATATCATCATTTGCAACCACGGTTGCTCCAAATCGTGATGCAGCATCTTTAAGTGCTGCTTCATTCATATCAGACACATAGAACTTCGCGCCGTCTTTGTGCATATATTCCAACAAATGCATACCAACTTTCCCGATGCCCATTACAGCAACTTTTTTACCTGCAAGACTATCACTACCCCAACGTTTTTTTGCGGCAGATTTCATACCCACATAAACGCCATAAGCAGTAACGGGCGAAGGATCACCTCCACCTCCACGGCTTTCTGGTAGACCAACAACGTTTTCCGTTTCCATATTTACGTACTCCATATCTTGAGTAGTAGTCCCAACATCTTCCGCAGTAATATATTTACCTGCAAGCTTGTCTACAAAGCGTCCGAATTTGCGCATAAGCGCTTCACTCTTTTGGGTTTTAGAATCTCCTATTATAACTGCCTTTGCCCCTCCTAAATTCAAACCAGAAATACTCGCTTTATACGTCATTCCTCTACTTAGTCGTAGTACATCGGTCATTGCCTCAGACTCATTGTTGTAGTTCCACATTCGGGTTCCACCTAAACCTGGTCCTAAAACTGTATTGTGGATGGCTATAATTGCTTTTAGCCCCGTTTGATTGTCATTACAAACCAAGATCTGCTCATGATCATATTCCGTAAGATGCGAAAACAAATTAGAAGATAGTTGGTTTTTTACTTGTGATACCTCAGTCATTTATTGTACCTTTTTGATTGTGAATATCGGCTTAAATTTGCCGTTGCAAAATTAGGCTTTTTTTAACTGGAAACCACCCGATTTGAGACCGTTATTTTATTTAAATAAATACTTCCGAAAATACAGTGTTTACCTAGGTTTGGGTGTCCTTTTCATCATCTGTTCGAACATTTTCGCGATCCTAATTGCACCTATCGTTAGAACCGCAATTGACAGCATGATTGCGAACGTTAAACTCTACAGGGTTGTCAATATTTCCGATGCAGTAATCACTTCGGAAATTTCTAAAATGGCATTGTTTTTTGGCGGTTTGGTTTTAGCAAGTGCGTTGATTAAGGGAATCTTCATGTATTTCATGAGACAAACTGTTATTGTAATGTCTCGTCACATTGAATACGATCTTAAAAATGAAATATTCGAACAGTATCAAAGTTTAGGGGCATCCTTCTATAGCAAAAACTATACTGGGGATTTAATGAACCGAATAAGCGAAGATGTTAGTCAAGTGCGTATGTATCTTGGTCCAGCTGTGATGTATACTATTAACCTAATTGCATTATTCATCTTGGTTATTTCGGTAATGATCTCAATCAACCCTACAATAACACTTTATGTACTTGTTCCTCTACCAATCTTATCGGTTTCAATCTATTATGTGAGTGAAATAATAAATAAAAGAAGTAGTGTATTGCAAGCCAAGCTCTCAGGGATAACCACATTTGTTCAAGAATCATTTTCAGGAATCCGTGTATTAAAATCATTTGCGTCAGAAAAGCACTTTACAGCGAAATTCCAAACCCAAAGTGACGATTACAAGCGTCAATACATGAAACTTGTTCAGGTTAATGCCTTATTTTTTCCTTTGACCATGATGTTGGTTGGTTTAAGTGTCATCATTACCATTTATTTTGGCGGAAAACAAGTAATTGCTGGAACCTTTTCGTTTGGGAATATTGCTGAATACGTAATCTACGTGAACATGCTCACTTGGCCAGTCGCCTCTTTAGGCTGGGTAACAAGTATTATTCAACGCGCTTCAGCTTCACAAGAGCGCATCAATCACTTTTTAAATGAAACACCTGAAAACAGAGTGGGACTAGAAACCTTTTCATTCGATTCAGCGATTAACGTCCAAGATCTTTCCTTTTCATACGACAATACAGAGGTGTTATCCAATATTAATTTCAATATCAAAAAGGGCCAAACCATTGGAATAATTGGCACAACAGGTAGCGGTAAATCGACTCTTGCTTCACTATTAATGCGACTTTATCACCCAACCAGTGGCAACATAACCATTGATGGTACGGATATAAGTTCATTAGACTTACCAGCCTATAGGTCACTATTTGGATATGTTCCTCAAGACATTTTTCTATTTTCAGAATCAATCAGAAACAACATATTGTTTGGCGCAGAAGATGAGAAAACTGAAGCCGATATAGAGGCTATTACCAAACTAACCGATGTTTGGGAGGACATTCAAGGCCTCACAGCAAAACTGGATACGGTATTAGGTGAGCGTGGAATTACTTTAAGTGGAGGTCAAAAACAACGTGTCGCTATTGCCCGCGCGTTGATAAGAGATCCGGAAATTTTAATCCTAGATGACTCCTTATCAGCAGTAGACACCCATACCGAAAGGATAATCAAAAACAACCTAAAATCTTTTGGCAAAGAAAAGACCGTGATACTCATTTCGCATCGCGTTTCGACGGTTGAAGACGCTGATACCATCATCGTTTTAGACGATGGCAGAATAGTAGAACAAGGCAGTCCTTCAGATTTGATCCTTCAAAATGGCTTGTTTGCAGACATGGTTAAAACTCAAAATGCTCAGAATCAACCAGTTTAGCTTCAGTCAGCTAAAATGTTTTATTTGTGAAACCCAAGATTATTCGCTTTTTTTGATGTACTAATAGTAAAAGAAAAGAAAGACAGGAGATGGAAGATAATCGTGAAGTGTTTTCTAAACGTGTTAGAGCAGGGAAACGTACGTATTTCTTTGACGTAAAAACAACGAAAGGGAATGATTACTATATCACCATTACTGAAAGTAAGAAACGCTTTGAGGATGGCAATTTCGTTAAACACAAAATATTCCTGTACAAGGAAGACTTTAACAAATTCATGGATGCGTTTACCGCAACTGTAAACCATGTCAAGTCGGAATTAATGCCTGAGTACGACTACGAAGAGTTCCAAAGAGAGCGTGAGGACAAAGACGACGCTTAAATTCAATTGCATTTATTATGAGTAAGTATTATCTCATATTCGGGGGTATCGCTGGCATTGCTTCAGCCACCTTAGAATATTTGTTATATGGAGGTTACTTAGGATTCGACAAAATGGGTGGTGTTTTATTTGGAAAAATATTAGCCCTCATTGGATGTATCGTATTCGCTGTGGTCCTAATAAAAAAATTACAAGGAGGTATCAGTTTTATTCGCACCTCATTTAGCGGTTTAATGATTGCGGTAGTTTGTTCTGCATTTTCAGGCATAGGTTATTCGATTATGGCTTACCCTGATGGTAGCTTTTTCGACGAAGCAAAGGCATATTCATTTGAAGCGTGGAAAGAAGGCAATAAAGACAAGCCTGAAGAACTTGCGCGAATAGATGAGGCACGTGAACAAATCAACAGTAAATTTTCTTTAAAATATCACACCTTTCTTGAACTTGGCATGTACCTTGTTATAGGGGCAGTATTTACCGCGTTTTTCGCAGGGTTTATTGCAGATAGGGAAAGTTTAACCGGTTAATATGACAGAAATTCAAAGTGAAGCATTGAGTATTGACAGAAACGCAGATCAAGTATTTGCCTTTCTAAACGACATGCGTAATTATGAAAATCTGATGCCATCAAGTGATGTATCGGACTTCTCTGCAACCGAAAACAAGGCTGAATTAAGCTTGAAAGGACTTGGCAAATTCAACATTACGGTCGAAGACAAAATCCCTTCTTCTCTTATCAGACTTAAGCCACAAGGAAAACTTCCCTTTTCATTCAACATAGAATGGCATATATCAAGTCAAGGCGACCAAGCTATTGTCGTTGGCAAAATAAACGCGGAGTTGAACATGTTTATGAAGATGATGGCCGAACCCAAGCTCCGAAGCTTTGTGAATCAGCAGGCACATAAACTAAAGTCGTATCTCGAAAACGAAATCGCTTAGTCTATATGCGTTTGGCACTTCGCTACATCTGGGCCTTTTATTTCTTCTTTTGGTTTTTACTTATTTTTCTTCTGTTTTACCCAGTATTCCTTCTGCTTTTACGTAATGAAAAAACGTACGCTACTGCCCATAAACTACGCGCCATTTGGGGTCGAATTATTATGTTCTTTAGTGGACTGTTCCCCCGTACCACGTATGAGGAAACTTTAAATAGCAAAGAACAATACATTTTTGTAGCCAACCACTTTAGCTATTTAGACATCCTGAGTTTAAATGTACAGATTTCCACTTACTTCCGGTTTTTAGCAAAAAAGGAATTGGGCGATATTCCTTTGTTTGGCATTTTTTTTAGAACTGTCGATATTGCCGTAAATAGAAAGAGCATGCGTGACTCCGTAACTGCCTATCAACTTGCTGAAAAAGCTGTTTTAAAAGGAGATAGCCTTGGGATCTTTCCGGAAGGTGGTATCGCCAATCAGGTTCCGAAAATGATCAAATTTAAATCAGGCGCATTTCGACTGGCCATAGAGCATAATGTAAAAGTGGTGCCTGTAACCATCGCCGATAATTGGAAACGACTGCCGCAAGGTGGGTTCGAAAGTGGCGGAACGCCTGGAAAAATGCGTGTTATAGTCCACAAACCAATCGACACAACAGAATTGACGATTGCCGATCTCTCAGATTTAATGAAGGAGGCGCATGAAACTATTCAAAAACAATTTGATAATCTTAACTTTGAACCTGCGTCATGAAGATTACAGAAGAGAAAATAGAAGAACTATCACATTTGGCTAAGCTTAGTTTTGAAGCTGAAGACAAGGTGAAGATTAAATCAGATTTAGAGCAAATCTTGAATTTCTGCGAAAAGTTAAATGAGCTAGACACTGATGGTGTTGAGCCGCTTATTTACATGTCTGACAGAGTGAACCATTTACGTGAGGATATTGTTAAACCTTCTCTCGACAAAAAGACAGCATTAAAAAATGCGCCAGATGCGGATTCGGATTACTTCAGGGTTCCGAAAGTCATAAAAAAATAACGTGAAGGTCTACACAAAAAAAGGTGATCTTGGAAAAACCTCGATATTAGGTGAGCAAAATGTCGACAAAGATGATTTGCGCATCGTAGCATATGGAACGGTAGACGAACTAAACAGCATTGTTGGTCACTTAACCTGTAATACAGATGATGCACCCATTATAAGCCAGTTAAAAGCAATTCAGAACACTTTATTTACCGTTGGTTCTGAGTTGGCATCTACACCAGAAGTATTTCAAAAATTAAAACTTGAAGCCGTTGACCTTAGCGACATCAAATTATTGGAAACATGGATTGATGAACAAACCGCTTTATTACCCGAACTTAAATCATTTGTACTACCTGGAGGGTCAGCATCAAATGCAATTGCCCATATGGCTAGAACCGTCTGTAGGAGATCAGAACGCAAATGTGTTACGCTTAACAAGCACATAGACATACGTTCGGAAATCATCACGTATCTGAATAGATTGTCAGACTACTTTTTTACTGTTGCGCGTACGATGACGCGATTAACCGATAGTGAAGAAGTTGAGTGGAAGCCCAACAAAAAATAAACTATTTATTCTTCTTAAGAAATTCAGCTTCTTTCTGTTTTTCAGCTGCAATCTTTTTCGCTCTTGCTTGCTCCGCACGAAGTTGTTGTTGATATGCTTGCTGCTGTGCTTGTTGCTGACCTAAGCTTGCTTGTTGTTGTTGGTATTGCTGTAATCGTTGCACCATTAAACGAGCTGCTTCATATTCTGGTTCAACTTTCAATGCCAATTCAAGGTTTTTTACTCCCAAATTTTGATCGCCCTCGCTAAAGTAATAATTAGCCAAAAGCATATATGCTCCAGCTTTCACGTTGATCATTTGAATTCCACCGTCGCTCGTTGGACTTTCGATGTAAGCCAATTCAGGACTTTCAACAACTTCCTCTAGTTTCTTTTTTGCAGCTTCAAAACTGCCCTGCAGCATCCCAACTTGCGCCATTTTAAGAAGATACTTCGCTCCTCCTACTTCTTCGTATAGTTTCTTGTAGTGTCTATAAGACTTGGTCAAATTTGGTGGATCTCCTTTGTACTCATACGCGGTAGCCATTAGCTCCATCAATGAATAGTTTTTTTCGTTCTGATCCATCACTTTTTTCCCTAAAGATAGACCGGCATCAAAATTTCCACTGCGCATATACAACCTCGCCAATGAATCGGTGTATTGCATGCTAGTCGAGTCTTCAAGCAACATGAAATTTAAAGCTACCAATGCTGTACCGTAATCTGTAAGCTCTAAAGAGCGTTCATATAACGCCTTATTTGTATCATAACTAGATTGGGGTCCAGTTGTCGAATTGCTGTTACATGCTGTTAATAACACGGCAGTTGCCAGGAAAAAAATCAAAGTCTTCATAAAATTTATTATGACACAAAATTAAACATTATTCCCAACAGGACAGGGCTTTTTAAGCGATAGAATTCACTTTTAGGTGAACACAGATTACTAGAAAAAATGTTAACAACTTGTTGGTATCGAAGTTTTTACATTCCTTTGTACTGCTGACAATGCGACTACTACTACTAAAAGGTCAGCGAAGGATGAGAAAATTATTGACTACTACGCTTTTTGCGGTGTTTCTGCCGCTTGCTGCTTTTTCGCAGTGTTCCAATTTAAAACTTACGGTTGACAAACGAATTCAATGCGCTCCTGGCATTGTAAATTTTAAACTTATAGGCGCTCCTCAAGGCTCTAAATACGTATGGGATTTTGGTACAGGTTTTGTCGCAAATACAGATACCGTTTATGAGTTTTTCCTGACGCCACAAGTAGTTAACGTCAAGGTAAACATAACATTCCCTGACGGCACAACATGCTCAGTCGCTGAAAATAACATTGCTCAAATATTAGGGAAACCAAATTTAAGTTACGACATCTCACGGCGTGTACTTTGTGACGGACCGGATACGGTAACATTGGTAAATACAACACCAAATACCAAACAGATAAGCTGGGTTGTTGATGGAACAAATTACTTCAACGCCGGAAATACATTAATACACCAATTCAAAACCATCGGATCTAAAAACATCAACCTAGTTGTTACAGATTCTTTTGGCTGTAGAGATGTCAAAGAATTTAAAGATGTCGTTATTGTACATCCAGATGTAGGTTTAGATTTTTTATCAGACAATACATCCGGCTGTGTAACTAAATACGTACAACTTGCGGCAACTATCGATTCGAATGGTGAAACAATTACACACACAGAATGGCACTTGCCAGGTTCAGATCGGGCTTATGCGTCAGGCTTGGTTCCACCAACCGTACGATATGTTGTTCCAGGAGGATATGATGTATCCTTTACAGTAAAGACTAAAAACCAATGCACGCATTCTATTACAAAACAAAACTATCTCAACTTCGGTGATTCTATTCAAGTGGATTTAAAGATACAAGACAGCATATTGTGTATGAAAAACGCAACAACTGTTTCTGTCCAAAATCCAGTTAAAAATGCGGATTACATATGGCTCTTGGGTGGTGCACCGGACACAACTCACATTTCAAATACGGAGGTAAACTTAAAATACAACACTCCAGGGGAATTTGACGTTGCAATACTCTTGAACTACGCCGGTTGTTTTTCAAGGATTACGCTAAACGATGCGATTAAGGTTAAAACGCTTAAAGCTGACTTTTCGAGTCAAGACAATTACCATTGCTACACACGCCACCTAACCCACATTAACAATACGAGCACTACGTATCAAAACGCTTCACTTGCCTATAAATGGTCGGTAACAGGCGATGATGGTAAAACATTATTTAATTCAAAAGACACCAACATGGTGTTCCCTTCTCCTGATTGGGGTAGGTATACTGTTGAGCTTATAGCAAAAGATCCGTTTGGTTGTAAAGATACTTTAGAGGTAAGACAATTTATCAGGGTAGATTCAATTCGGCCAGCGATTACGAGTAACGAAAGAATTGGCTGTGTGAATCAAAACATAAAGCTTACAAGTATCACACCTGCTAGTTCGTACATATCTCCAGATTCTTTTTATTGGGTAGTGTATGACTTAGACGGTAAATCTATACACAACAAAGGGAAAGGTCGAAATATCGAACAATCGTTTTCAAAACCAGGATTCTACAACGTAACACTATTTGCAGGTAACTTGATCGGCTGTATTGATTCGCTTCCTAAAAAAGACTTTATACATATCATCGAACCTAAAAAAGAATTTGTCATTGATGATTCAGCTGTTTGTGCTGGTGATGAGGTAAGTATTACCGCTAAAACTACCCCAGCATTTGCGCCATTTCTACATTCATGGATCATAACACATGACATTAATGGAGAAAAGCACGACTTAAAGTTAGATACTGGCTCCAACAGAATATTAAAACTGACTACACTTGGGCCATACACGGTTCAATACAACCACCAGATAAGTGATGGATGTAAAGATTCTGTAGTTGCGCCTGCGTTACTTCACATCAATGGGGTTATAGGAAATATCACGTTGGATGCTTTTGATGGTTGCTTACCATTTAAAGTCAAGCCAAAATTCAACACCACTCAAAATGAGCATTTTGGAAACTCTAGTGATTCACTTACATATGCTTGGACAGCTTCTCCTGCAGTAAATGTGGAGATAAATGGAGCCAACACAAGTAATCCTCAATTCATTTTTAATACCAGAGGCGTATATAGAATCTACACTACTATCTACAACAGTACCGACTGCAAATACGCTACATATTCTCGACAAATATTTGCTGGGGTAAAAGCGGATTTTACGGTACCAAACGACTCATTATGTGCGTTGGATTCAATTCCATTAAATAACCGATCATCATTAAACCCAACGTCATTTACTTGGAAAATAAATTCAACTGGAAAATACACTTTACGTCAATCTGTAAGGCCAAACCGTTTGATTTTAAAAGATGACGCTTGGTATGAAATAAATCTAATTGCCTCGAAGAACAATGAATGCTTTGATACAGCGACTCAAATGGTACGATCCATCGTTGTGACAAGTGCATTTGAAATGGCCGACACACATCTATTTTGTGCTCCAGCTTATGCACAGTTCAACACATTGAGTGAAAATGCGGATACCTTCTTTTGGAACTTTGGTGATGGAACATTCATCACAACAACCGACACCTTTATTGCCAATATTTACCATAGAAACACTGGCTTTGATAAAGGCTTCGATGTTAGTTTAACTTCAAAAAGTTATTTAGGTTGTTCCGCCAATGTTAAAATTAAAGACGCAATCAGAGTCTTTGGACCAGTTCCTGATTTTGAAATAAAGAATTTTGTTGGCTGTGAACCACTTCAAGTAGACTTTATCAACAAGTCTATTGACGCATCTGAATATTATCTGAATTTTGACGACAATACTCCGCTTGATTCTGTCAATTTTGACCAACACGTATACCGCGTTCAGAATGCGGGAATGTCTCAACGCTATATCCCAAGCTTGTATGTAAAAGACAGTTTGGGCTGTGCTGCTGCCATCGAAAGCAGCGATACAGTATATGTTTTAAAAACTCCAATTGCTATTCCATCGGATAAGGAAATTGAAGGCTGTTCTCCTGTTCAAGTCGCATTAACAGATGAGAGCCTCAACATTTCGTCGCGAAGTTGGCTTCTAGATGATCTAGAGATATCTACGTCAAACTCGGTAAGTCCTTCAATTTCCAGTCCAGGAAAGCACTTGTTACAACTGATAGTTACGAACCGGAACATCTGTTCTGACACAAGTAATTTCAAGGTTAATGTCATGGACAACCCTGTTGCAGATGTAGTTATCAATGCACTTCCTTGTAAAAATGAATCCACAGACTTTGCAGCTACTCCTCTGTCTAGCGTGGGCATTATCCAATACCAATGGACGGTTAACAACACAAATTTCGATACATTAAGTAACGCAAATTACACGCATACTTTTGACCAAAATGGTCGAAACATTGTATCACTTAAAGTTATCGACCTTAATGGTTGTAGTGGAACAATCGACACTGTTGTAACAATTAAGAGTCTAGAGCAAATTCCTGATGGAAACATTAAGTTAGTGACCATCAGCAGCAATAAAGAAATTAAAATCCAGTGGGATGACATTGATCCTGACTTCATTGCGTTTAGCTCCATTATCAACAACGCGTCAAACCAAACCGTTTATAAGAATAAACCCAATACGGAAAACAGCATAGTTGTTCCTTATTCAGATATTAAACAAGCCAGATGTTTTACAATGTCTCATACAAACCAATGTGATGAAACGGGTATTGCATCAATTGCGCATTGCCCTGTTATATTGAGTGTAGCAAAAGGTGGTTTGTTTGAACTTAACCTAAGTTGGACATCT
>JBLING010000048.1:0-10872 GCA_047639155.1 bacterium | reverse complement strand
AAAGACTTGGTTTGTATCCATGCCTAGCATATAGGCTTCTTTTACTTTTAATTTAAACCGAACGTATAAATCGAGGTACTCCTCTAGTTCACTAAGGCTTGGCTTAAGGTCAGGCGTTTTATCGTTTTTACTGAACACTCGTTCAAATTCAGCACCCCAAACCGTGTCACCAGCAACACTAAAAATTGCAGGACCGCCTTTTTGTGCAAATGAAACTGAGGCGTTGAATACAATAAAAAGAAGAATTAATTTTTTAAACATGTACATCGTTATTGCTCACTTTTTTCGAGAACCGCGAATTTAAGGATAAATGGTGCTTTTTAGGTAAAAGGAGTATCAGTTTTGGATTTATACCCTCCAACTTTTCACATGCTTTTTGCTTATGTTTGAGTTGTGCAAGACAGAAGAGAATTTGTAAAAGTAGGAGCTGCTGGATTAGTTGGTTTATTTGCGCATCGTGCAACCGCTGATACCAAAGGGTTTGAGATAGAACGTAACCGCATTAAAGACTTGTCCAATAAGTCGTGGAAGCGCATTCAAAAAGAGTTTACCATCGAAAAACAGATAAATTATCTCAATACAGGAACGATGGGATTATCTCCCAAAGTCGTTAGGGAGAGTGTAATGCGACGTATGGAGATTGTTAATTCTACAGGAAGTTATAGTGGAATGGAAAAAGTCGCGCTGAAAAGGCTGGCTCAAATGATGCAATGTGATGCTTCAGAGATTGCAATAACGCACAATGTTTCTGAGGGGATAAACATCGCAGCCTGGGCATTGCCACTTCAAAAAGGTGACGAAGTGATTCTAACAGATCACGAACATGTAGGAAATGCGCTTCCGTGGTTAAATCGAAAACGCAGGGAGGGCATCGAAATAAAAATGTTAAAACTGCCAGACACGGCTGAAGAATGTCTAGAACGGATTAAAGCCCTAATTACGCCAAAAACGAAGGTTATTGCTGTACCACACATCACATGTACTACGGGTCAAGTGTTACCGATAAAAGCAATTTGCACGTATGCCAAATCACAAGGGATTTACACCTTGATTGATGGTGCCCATGGGGTTGGTATGTTGAATCTAGATGTAAAAGATTTAGGATGTGATATGTACGCATCATGCTGTCATAAATGGATGTTGGGACCCAAAGGGACCGGTGTACTATATGCGAACAAAACTTTAATAGATGAATTAGACGCACTTTTTGTCGGTGGATACTCGGATACAGGTTGGACCATTTCTGAAGAAAAATCTGAAATTAAAGGATTGCGATTAGACAGTCATCGATTCTTTTATGGAACGCAAAACTCCGCACTATATGCCGGAATAATTTCAGCAGCAGATTTTTTACTGAATATTGGAATGCAACGTGTTGAAGACAGAATTAAATCTTTAAATCAACGGTTTGTTGATGGTTTATCAAAACATGATAAATTTAGATTACTGACGCCAAGCGAAAGCGTTTCACGAGCAGGTATTGCCTCTTTTAAGATTGAAGGAAACGACAGATTGGTTTACGAAAAATTAAGGGCTGAAAAATGGATTCTGCGGTATGTCGGTGAAAGTGATTTACATTGCATGCGTGTATCAACACACATTTATAATGACGAGGGACAGATCGACGAATTGTTGGACAAATTAATAATCGCATGATACGTTTTTCGGGTAAAATCGAAACTATAAATATTCCCAATCACCTGCCAGTAACGCTTCAAAGAACGATTGAAGAGTGGCGGGATAAGTCTACCATCACCCTTGAAACATCTGGGTCAACGGGAGATCCAAAATCTATAAGCTTGTCAAAAGAGTTGGTGGAGTTGAATGCTTCCAACAGTAAGAAGGCGTTGGGTTTGTCAAATAATGAAAAGGTACTTGTTTGCATACCCACCAATAAAATAGGCGGATTGATGCTGGTAATGAGAAGCATCTTGTTCAAGTGGAATGTTGTAATTCAAGACCCAATCGCGAACCCCTTACAAATCCATTCAACTTTCCATGATTTCACCTTTGTTAGCTTGGTGCCTTATCAGATGGCTAAAATATTATCTGACCCAATATCGACTGAAAAGTTGAAAAAATTCAAAACTATTTTAATTGGCGGAGCAGCGATTAGCACGGTTTTAGAACAGGATATCGCTACATTCCTTTCAGGCAATGAGGTCAATGTATTTCATTCTTATGGGATGACGGAAACAGCCAGCCATGTTGCTTTGCGAAATATGAGAACGATGCCGCCAAACAGCTTCACACTTTTAGATGGGGTAAAGGTAAAAAGGACAAAATCTGGTTGTATGATATTGCTGTTTAAGCAACTAGAGTACAAAGTAAAAACGAAAGATGTAGGGACGGTGGACGGTCGTACTATTCATTTTATTGCACGTAAAGATGAAGTTGTAAATAGTGGTGGGCTTAAACTTCAAATTCACGATATACGGTTGGCGATTGATAAAATTTTTGATGACAACAACCTGCTTGTGCGGTTTATTTTATGGAAACAACCAGATGACATGCTGGGCGAGAAATTGGTGTTTGTCGGTTTAAATTCTCAAAAAGACCTGGAAGTGGAACGTGTTTTAAACGATACTTTACCAAAATTCGAAATTCCGCGAATATTTTATTGGACCGACGCTTTTGAACGTAAAGAATCTGGTAAAATTGACAGACAAAAAACTGTAGATAGACTAGTCGAAGTCGGTAGTTAACTTAAATCGAAGAACCCTACCATTACCAGCGTCAGCAACGTAAATGACTTTATTTTTATAAGCCAAACCAGATGGCTTATAAAACTGGGAAAGCCCTGTTCCCGTTCCGCCGAACGACACGTTTATATATTTAGTAGAACTATATCCTGGAGGTGGCTTAACACCTTCAAAACCATTCAACGAAAACAAGTAAAGAGAATCTTTCTTAGAGTCTGTGATGAAGATATGGTTTGTTCCGTCTCCAGCCAATGAAATTCCTGTAGGGTCATCAAAACGAAAAGGAAAGGTAAGAAAGCCATCCGCTTCATCTTCTGTTGTAGACATCACACGAGGCTCATATGTAGCGCCAAATTCGGTTTCGATATACTCAATATATTGAACCTTAATCACCCCTTCTGGTGCTATACTGGAAAATAAAAAGTCGTTGTTCCCATTTGCAGAAATTTGAGGTGGTTGAATAGTAGTAACAACTCCAAATGGTTTCTTGAAATAGTCGCGATAAAGTGCGCCATTGGAACTTACTGCTACTGGTGTAATAAATTTATCGTCTGCACTGAACCGTAGAATTGCGTCATCTGGACCATCAAAATTGTTTCCTCCGGTCCCGTTGCGGGTTACGTAAAAATCATTATTTGCCAAAATCCCAATTCGATTAAACACAACGGATGGGTCTGTACTGGAAAAAGTTGATTTGTAATAAAACGGGTGCACTATTTCATTGGTAATGCGGGCGTGGCGAATACCATATAAACCGTTTGGTCCGTGTAAATCTATCCTGTAAATACAAGTCAAGTCAAAAGGAAGACCAGATATCGTATCCGTTTTCGTTCCAATAACCAATAAATCAAAACTGCGATCTTGAACAATAGAACGGGCACCTTGAATTGTAAATCTACCAAGTTGGCGACCTGATTCGTCTAGAGATATTATTTCTTCTGTTGCTTCATCCACAACATAGATTAATTCGTCAAACCCCGTTGTAATATCTACTGGTCTGATAAAATTAGTTAAAGCTGGCTGAATTGGAACATACGATATATCCCGAATCTGAAACTCAGGGGTATCGATAAAATCCAAATCCGTCTTTTTGCCAAAGAAGCCATCACAACCAATAAGTAGAAGAGAGATAAATAAAACGACTAAATGTTTTTGCATGTTATCGTTCCATTTTATTAAAGTTCATCTGTATTCCAAACGTATGTTGCGTGCCCATGTAATTGGTTGGATTCATTCCATAATTAATACGGAGCGGGTGTACACCCAGTTTTGATTTGTAGCCAAATCCCAATGTTGGGTACGATTGTCCTTTTACACTTAATTTATAGCCGGTTTGAAGTTGTATTAATTCACGATACTGATATTCGAAACCAATACGCAGGTTTTCAGCATTATCGTTTGGGTTATTTAATTGCAGTGATCCAACAATTAAATGATTGTTTTTTTTGTATGCATCAATGGCAAATCCCATTTTGAAAACCGTCGGGAGCGAATAGCGACCTAATTCAATCTCTCCGTTGCGGTTATAATCCACTGCAACAGAGGAGCCATTTATCGTAGAGCTACCGCCAAAATTTTGAACTACCACAGCAAAACGCAAATTCTTAAAGTCTGTTTGATATAAAAAACCAAGATCTATTGCCGCGGTGCTGTTATCGTATTCCTGCATCGTTTCATAGATGTAGCTTAAGCCAACTCCCAAACTAAACATTTTGGAAAGCTTAGCTGCGTAGGTGGCTTTAACTGCATTCTGACTCATATTAAAAAATTGACCAGTGCCATCAGGTTGAAACTCAGTGCGTACCAGCATATCACCACTATTGAGTGAATTTACCGAAAGCCCTAAGGTTGCTTCATTTTTAAGCTTGTGTTGGTAAGACAGAAAAGATTGTTGTATGCCTGCGCCAACCAATAAGTGGCTAATGCCCAATGTATTTTCGCTCAAAGTTGCTAAAGCTGCAGGATTGGAAGAAGCGCAATAGGCATCGACCTTGTTGGCGATACTAGCACCTGACATGCCAACTGACCTCGGGTTTAAATCGTTTTTTAGAAAACTAAGTGTAGATAATCCAGCGCGTTGACCGCCAAAGTTGGGCAATATTTGTGCTGTGCTGGCGAACGAGAAACCAAGCACAAAGAACAAAATTACAACACGAGATTTTATTGACATGCAGCGGCAAATTTAGGACTAATTGTATTGAAAAACGGAACCAATAGTGAACAGATTAATTTTTCTTTTCCTCATGATTTATGCGGTTCCACATTGAGGGACTAATATTGTCATTTAATTATAGAAATGATTGAACAGTATCAAATAGCAGCTGAGGTTTTGTGGAACGCAAACGTATTCAAAACACCATGCGATCCCGTACGCACAATTATTGGCGAATCAGACGTCGATTCAGCGTATAAAGTGCAAGAAATTAACATTCAAAAACGTATAGCCTCTGGTGAACAGGTAATTGGAAAAAAAATTGGACTAACCTCGTTTGCAGTCCAAAAACAATTGGGCGTTGACCAACCTGATTATGGTATTCTGTTCGATACAATGAAAATCGGTAATGGGGCATCCCTTTCCAAAACTGAATTGATGCAGCCAAAAGCAGAGGCGGAAATAGCCTTTGTTATGAAATCTGATTTGTCGGGGAAAATCAACATGGATACACTAATTGCAGCGATAGACTTCGCGGTTCCCGCAATTGAAATTGTTGGCAGTCGCGTTGAAAATTGGAACATCAAAATTACAGACACTATTGCTGATAATGCGTCAGCCAGTCATTTTGTGCTGGGGGAAAACAAAGTGAACTTAAGCGATATAGATTTGACGGGTTGTGTGATGAAAATGACCAAAAACGGCGAGGTCATGTCCGAAGGTACTGGTGCTGCCTGTATGGATAACCCACTTAATGCGGCTTTATGGCTTGCTACAGTAATGGCTAATAATGGTCAACCACTTAAAGCGGGAGAGATACTGTTATCTGGAGCACTAGGACCAATGGTTAATATAACGGCCGGCGATTTTATTGAAGCAAATATTGAAGGATTGGGAGTTGTTAGTTTGAAAATCGTTTAAAACGAGTATTTCATGGGCGTTTAAGTTGTCATTCCGTGACTAAAAAACTAACCATTTGAGGTTTACTTCTGTCTTGCAAGGTATTTTCCAATCACAACAGCGGCGACAATAGTTGTATAGAAATGGCCGGCTAGACCAAGCAACATGGCCATCTTTTTCGCCAAAAATGACAATGGAACAATGTCGCCATAACCAATAGTCTACAGGCTGATAAAACTAAAATAATTCAAGTTTCTAAATCTTTCTTCGCCAACTCCGATATTGGCAAATGAATGTGGTTGAGAAAGTTCAGCCATCGTATACATAAACCCACCTATCATACCCAGAATGACAAAACCAGAAAAAACCGCTGAAAGCATTTCAGAGCTGACTGTTTTGGCCCTTAAAATGTCTCGGAATAATACATTTGAAGTGAGCAGAAAATAGAATATAAAAAAGAGGTTTAACGTCGTGTCAATCAAAGTTGAATCTACCCAAGGGTGAAGAAAGCACTCTGCAACCATGATGACAGCAAGAACTAGGACTACGGTTCTTTTCCATGGTCTTTGTTTCTCAAATAGGAGTAACCCAACTAGGACGTTTTGTACTACGATTATGTGTTTCCAAACAGACTGAAAAGCTGGTGGTTCAATGTGTTGGGCAAACAACAACACAAGTAAACTTAGCAGGTAATACTCGTATTTATGTTTTAAAAGTTTCCTATAAATCTTAACCATTTAACACTTTTTTAACAACGCTTTTGATTGATAGACCTTGAATTATAATAGAGAATAGAACCACTATGTAAGTAATGAATATGATTGCTTCACTCTGCGCGTAAACGCCAAGGCTTAATGCAAGCGCTATAGATATGCCTCCACGAAGACCACCCCAGGTAAGAATTTTGACCGTTTGTATCGGCTTTTGCTCTTTATGTTTTAGGAAAGAATAACTCGCATATACAGAAATAAACCTGGCAGCCAGTACGATTAGGATGGCAAACAATCCCAAAACGACATACATTATGTCGAAGTTTAGCAAGTGGATACTTAGACCAATTAATACAAACAAAACTCCGTTGAATGATTGTTCCAGTACTTCCCAAATTTCATTCAGCGATTCTTTTGTTTTAGAGCCAGCGGCATGGTTAATGTCTATTGCGTTACCAACCACCAAACCGCATACCACCATTGCCAAAGGTGCAGAAACACCCAAGGATTGAGCTAATGCCGTACCTGCAAAAACGCATGCTATGCTGATAATTACGGTAATCTGTGCGTTATCGAACACGTATTTCATGAGCAAATATGCCACACCGCCGAGAGCGGCTCCGAAGATTAGTCCGCCAACCGCTTCGTGTAAGAACAATAATCCAATTTCACCCTGAATTGTTTGTTCTTCTATTCCCATCATACCTGGAAGAAAGAGCAATATCCCAGAGAAAATTACTACGCCAATTCCATCATTAAATAAGGATTCACCTTCAATTTTAAGCTGAAGACTTTTAGAAATATTTGCCTCTTTTAATATTGAAAGAACGGCTATGGGGTCAGTAGGTGATATTAAAGCGCCAAATAGGAAGCTTTGAATGATGTCTAAATCTACGCCAAACAACATTGCCCCAAAATAGATGCCTGTACCAACCACAACTGTTGAAATCAGCGTCCCAACAATTGCAAACATGAATACTGACCAACGCTCTTTAGCTAGATCTTTTATGTTAATGTGCATGGCACCGGCAAATAGCAAAAAGCCAAGTAAACCATCGAACAGTAAGTGCTGAAAATCGGTGGCATATACAATTCCACAGAAAGTCTCAAACACCCCAGGGAATATTGGTTTGAGTATATATAACAGTCCTACAAGTCCTAAACTCATAATCATGAGGCCTATCGTAGTAGGAAGTTTTAACCATTTGTAGTTGACAATACTTAGCAATGCGACTAAACCAAAAATGTATGCAAAAGATTCTAACATGATTGCAAACTACACATTACCTATTGGTTCGGGTTGTTTTGACCACCTTTTTTACAAGGCCTAATGTTCCGAAAGATTAGATTGTTATTCTACTGGCTAGGCCTAATATTGTTTTCTAATAAATAAAAATATGTCAGAAGGTAATAATATAGAGACGTTTAGATCGAATGCACATGGAAGGGGCTGGCCCACGAAAGTTGTTATCCCAGACACAGAATGGAGTATCCAGGTAGATGAAAATGAGGAAGACGGTGGGACAAATAGTGGACCAAACCCGATGCAATATTTTTCGGCTGCTTTAGGCAGTTGTCAGAATGAGCAGGCTCAGGTGGTTGCAGAGGAATTGTCTCTTGGCATTGACTCTATCGATATCTCTATTGAAATCGACCTTGATTTATCGGGGTTCATGGGAGAGACAGATCACTCAAATGGGAGCTACAAACAGGTCCGACTCAGTGCAAAAGTAACAGGTGACGTGACGGAAGACCAGGTTATTACATTAGGCAATAAGGTAGATAGCCGGTGTCCGATTTTAGGTTTGCTGCGTTCAAGCGGATGCGATATTGTCAGCAAATGGGGCGTTTCTTAATTGAAACTTGATAATCATTAAGCCAAAATTGTAGAGATTTGTACCCTCCAATAATCAATAACAAGATTTTTGAAACAAATGAAAATTAAGGCAGCAATAATTGGTTCAGGCAACATCGGTACTGATTTGATGATCAAAATAATGCGTACCTCAAACGTATTAGAAATGAGCGTAATGGTTGGTATAGACCCATCGTCTGATGGACTCGCTCGAGCCAAAAGAATGGGCGCTGTGATTACGCATAAAGGAATTGATGGCTTGATTGAAATGCCAGAGTGGAATGATATTCAAATTGTTTTTGACGCTACTTCTGCCAAAGCACATCACTATAACTTCAATAAAATAAAAGCGTTCCCGAATAAAAAGGTTGTTGATTTAACACCAGCGGCCATAGGTCCTTACGTCATCCCAGCCGTGAGTTTCGATAAAGGCTTCAACTTGGACTTCGACTTAAACTTAACCAACGTCAACATGGTAACCTGTGGTGGACAAGCCACTATTCCTATGGTTGCTGCGGTTAGTCGTGTTGCGAAGGTGCATTACGGCGAAATTGTAGCTTCCATTGCGAGCAAATCCGCTGGACCGGGCACAAGAGCCAATATCGATGAGTTCACCGAAACAACATCTGAAGCGATTGAGAAGGTTGGCGGTGCAACCAGAGGTAAGGCAATAATTATTTTAAATCCTGCAGAACCACCATTGGTGATGCGCGATACCGTATTTACCTTAAGTGAAATGGCAGATCAAGAAAAAATACGAGAAAGCATTCGTGCTATGGTTGCTGAGGTGAAGAAGTACGTGCCAGGTTATTCATTGCACCAAGAAGTTCAATTCGAAGAAATTCCTACCGACAAACCGGTTTTTATAGAAGGAGTAGGACACGTTTCAGGTTTGAAGACATCAGTGTTACTTCAGGTTATTGGAGCTGGGCATTATTTACCAGAATATGCGGGTAATTTAGATATTATGACCAGTGCTGCAATGGCTACTGGGGAACGCATGATTGGGTAGGGGGTAATTTTTAATGCTTAATTTTTAGTGTTAAATTTTTGTTGAGGTTGACTGCTTGTGCCAAGATTCAGGACCGACATCAATTATCCTACGAATCATTCCGAGCATATCAAAGAATCACCAATCCTTATTTATAAATAATCAACTTTTCAAGATGTCGGAATTGATCCAAAGTAATCACTTCCAGTATATAAAAACCATTAGGAGTAGCCGATACATCTACCTTATTATTGACCAATTCGAGTTTAGTGAAGTGACCGTTTGTATTCATAAGTGATACCGACTTGATATTCGTCAAATCAGGAATCGTGATAGAATAAGAAGCTGGATTTGGATAAAATGAGAGCGGTTTATGTATTGGTGTGATTCCTGAAAAACGCCAATTAGGCGTGCCAAACTCACAACTGCCTGGAATATTTAAGTAGTCCACCGTTTCAGTACCATGTCCACTACCCCCACTATAAATATTATATTGATAATAAGTTAGTCCGACATTTTCTGTAAACTCATAGTTGAACTCACTTATTCGGTCACCAACAGTTAGTATCGATACTAATGTGTCACCAATCATACGGGAGTAAGGCCGCTTCATATAGCGCGTCGCCACCAATTTTCCACACTCGTTATAATAGTTGTTCGTCTCTTCGACGACTTCGTTTTCTACCCTTTTACTTGGTATGGAATTAAATATTTGATGTGAGTTTTTAATAATCAATTGTGTATCGCGGTTGTGCTGTTCACTTGAAGAAGAACCCTCCCTCCCGTTAGTAATTGTCACATGACTATATGTAAAGTTTTGCGTGTCACCACTTTCATTTTCATACAACCATTTTCTGGTGCCAAAGGTGCCACTGGATGAGCCAAGCCTAGACACATTAATTTGCCACTCGGTTCCGGGAGTTTTCTTAAAAAAAGCTTTGCCGGTTACTTCTTGATACGATGAAAGCCTTATTTCTTTGATCCTCTTTATTAACGATGGATAACGTAGTACTTCGTAAAAGACAGGAGATTCAATCAGACCCAGTTGCTTAGAAATTTTGACTATAAAGGTGTTTAACCATGAGCCATTTGAATCGTGAATTTGGCAGGCAATATTCCTTATAGAATCGTTTTGCAATTTCAAAACAGACAATAATTTGCATTCGATGGTTAACTGATTACTTGAGTAAGCTGTCCATACTGTAGTTATTTCATTCGTGTTCAGAATTCTGATAGTGTCTTGTGATTGACCGGATTTAGACTTAAAAATGAGCTTGGTTTCTTCTTTCGTTGCTATAGCATGATTTCCAAAACTTGAATTACCGTTATAAATACCATCTACCATATAACTGTACCCATCAGATGTCGTTCCACCCATGTTACCTTTTATAGTGTCTAACCTTGAAAAAGCAGACAAATCAAAAATTGTGGTGTCACCTTTTTGCTCATAGGTGCGGAAATCAATGCCGCTTAGTAGGTCTTGACCACTACCTAAGTTTTGAGATGGGTTTGTATAAACCCGTAGACTGTCTTTTGGGAAAAGCTGCCAGTTTTGTGCTTGA
>JBLING010000047.1:0-10886 GCA_047639155.1 bacterium | reverse complement strand
ATCTATGAACCCGATTTATGCACATCGGTACAAACTTGACATTCGGTATAATAATTTCTTTATGACGAACTTGTTGTTAGACGATCGGAGCAATGCATTTTTTCTCATTAGCCAACGTAAAGTAGAACATCGAAAAGCTGAACTGGCTTCTCCTAAAGCAACAGTTTATTGGTATAGTGCTCAGGACGATGTACTTCGGGATTATGAAGTTTTAGATTCTGGAAAAAGTCTCCGAAAAGCTCAATTTACTTGGGATCGAACAACGGATAAGATCAATCTTACAGCATTTTACTCAGCTGATGAAGAAAGAAATACTGATGGCATTTTTCATTTCACGCTCAAACCTAAAGGCACTGAAATTCCTAAAATAACGTATCAAGAGTTTACGGATAATTTTAAATCGCAGCTATTTGGTGATGACGAAACCTCTGTATTTGAAGACGTTAGAAACTTTGAATTGTTAAGAGCGATTCCCAACACCGATGGTGGAGTTACCTTGGTAGCAGAAAGATCCTCTATCTCCAACGAAACAGACATTACCTATATCAATGGAATGCCAACGACAATGGCGCGAAACATCTACAATTTCGATGACGTATTGGTTATTTCATTAGACTCCGGTTACAACATCAAATGGAAATACTTGATAAATAAAAGTCAGAGCTCCTTAAACGACAACGGTTATTATAGCTCTATTGTAATTGCAAACACTAGGTCGCACGTTTATATAATATACAATGATCGGCTCCGTAGCAATGGTGATGTAATGCAGTATATGTTTGATGCTGATGGTCGGGTGTCGTATAAAATATTGGTCCGCTCCGACAATCATTTCGTGTCAATTATCCCAACTGAAGCGAAACAAATCAACTACAATCGGGTAATATTGCCCTTGACAAAAGACCGCAAATTTTCTTTACTCAAATTGGATTACACCAATTGATAACAACATTAAAAAAAGGTGGCCTCACAGGCATAATTGTATCATTGTTACTTCTGGTAATAGTTGCTGTCATTCCTATCTTTAATATCAGCACGTTTTCATTCGATCTGGATGCAATTAATACGCCTGTTTTAAAGTATGGTGTACCATTATTGATGATTGCGAGTCAAGTAATTTGGTTTCAGCGGGTTATTCATCAATCTAGGTTCTTTGAGCAATGGTCATATCTCCCTGCTATCGTTTATATTTTTGTAATGCTGGTAACCCCAGGGCAATTAACAGCGCTTAACACGCTAGCGCTAAACTACATTTGGTTAATTTTCTATCAAAAACTCTTTTACCAAAACGACGATGTTATCTCGAATGCGCAGGTGGATATGGGTATTTTGATGTGTATTGGCGCGTTCATTTATCCAAAATCGATATATCTGTTGCCTTTCCTCTACGTATTACTCAATCAGTTTACGGCGAGTGACCTGAACAAATTCTTTATCGTTCTACTCTCATTCTTTATGGTTGCGTTTTCGACCGTTGGTATAGGATATTTCTTCGTGTCTCCTGAATGGGTAACACAAATTCCTAAATCTTTAACCTTGGGTGTGCATGTTCCTTCATGTCTCGAACCTGGATCACTTTACACTTATATAACCTTGTTTACACTAGTTATGATTTTAATTCCGGTAGTGTATAACCAGTTGTCATTCATGCAAACAAAAAACAGAAGTGTAATCAACTTGCTGTTTTTAAAAATCGTCGTTGTACTTGCGATAGCCATCTTTTCAGGCAAACAGGTTTATTCATCAATGCAGATGTTGGCATTACCATTGGCTTTTATTCTTAGTTTTGGCTTATCCCATATTCAAAAACGTTGGTTGGCCAATTTGGGTGTGTTATTTGTACTGTTTGCTCTGGTTTTGATTCAATGGGTATATGTACGTTAGCAGTTTAAACGTTAAGTCTTTACGGTGCAGAAAATGGGTAAAACACATTTTTATTCCTATAATCAAAACACTTAAGTTTGTATAAATTAATTGATAATGGACGAGTCATTAAAACCCGTGTTAGAGTTTATTGGTGATGGAATGAAAAAAGCCATCGACCATTTAAATAAAGAATTGTTAAAACTTCGCGCTGGCAAGGCATCACCTACGATGTTAGACGGTGTAATGGTAGAATATTATGGTTCTCCTACACCTTTAAACCAGGTTGCTAATGTCAATACTCCTGATGCTAGAACGATTGTAATTCAGGCTTGGGAAAAATCAATTGTGCCCGACATTGAGCGTGCAATTATCAATAGTAATTTAGGGTACAACCCGCAAAATGATGGTGAAGTAGTTATAATCAACGTTCCACCATTAACCGAAGAGCGACGGAGGGACTTGGTTAAAAGTGCCAAAAAAGAAATGGAAAATGGTAAAGTGAGCTTGCGAAATATCAGACGCGATGCGAACGAACAGATTAAGAAGCTTCAAAAAGACGGTTTATCTGAAGATATGGCTAAAGATGCAGAGACTGAGGTTCAAAAATTAACAGATAATTATTCGGTTAAAATCGATAGTATTTTAACCGACAAAGAGAAAGAAATCATGACGGTTTAAAGGCCTTTAAGTGCCTTACGTCATTCTTAATTAAAAGGCGACAATTCGTTTCCCCATTTTTTTCAAGTGTATACAAACACAAATTCGTGTGAGGATATTGATCCATGTCACGAAGTGGTGTATTCAGCAATAACGACAGGAAACTGCGCATTGCTCTACCATGCATGCACACCAAAATGTTTTGATGATTGTCTGAAAGTATTTTATCCCAACCTTGCTCCTGACGGGCATACATCTCAACTGGACTTTCTCCACCATCGATGGGCTTGTTTAAATCTCCCGAACGCCAAGAGGCAATTATGTCTTGAAAAGCCTGACGTGATTCAGGTGTTGTTTCAAGTCCTTCAAAGACGCCCCAGTTTATCTCATTCAGTTCTGGTAGTGACTTCCAAGGCAAGCCTTGCTCAATAAATGGTGCTACACTTTGGTGGGTTCTTTTTAATTCGGATGTATATATAAAGTCAAATGGAATGTGTCGATATGCTTTATGAAAATCTAATGCCTGTGACCTACCCCTTTCATTAAGGTCACTGTCAATGCCACTTCCTTGTACAATCCCTTTTAGATTGTAATCCGTTTGACCATGTCTGATGAGATAAATCGTTTTATTTGTAGTCAACTTGTATCCGCCAATGTTTGATTACAAAAATATTAAAAATGAACAGCTGCAAAGCTTCTTAAAAGGTACTATGTCTGAAACATTGGGCATGGAAATCGTTGAGTTGGGTAAAAACCACCTCACAATGAAGATGCCTGTTGACCATAGAACGATACAACCGTATGGTATATTAAATGGTGGAGCAAGTCTCGCTTTAGCAGAAACCGTTGCCAGTTATGCTGGTAATATTTTAGCACGGAGCGAAAACAAACACTGTGTAGGTTTAGAAATTAACGGAAACCATTTAAAGGCGGTAAGGAAAGGCTACGTCTATGGGACCGCTACACCCATTCATATTGGAAAAAGCACACAGGTATGGAATATTGACATCAAGGATGAAGGCGGTGATATGATTTGTAAATCACGAATGACCTTAGCTGTTTTTCCGAACCAATAGTGGATTCAATACAGGACCTAAATAATTGGATTTCGGATGGAAAGGATTATTTCTTTCAGCGAAAACCGGGCGCTACTAACGTAGATGCTTTTGCCTTAGGCAATGAAACAAATTTGGGACGAAATACCGTTGTGATATGCCCATTTGAATCCAATACCCCACGTGCTTTTACGATTTCTCTTCAATGGGAACTTAGTCCAGAATCATTAACATCATTAACAATTAATCTGGCTGCATTACCTCAGCATGAAAATTCCATTTCGACTACCAAGTCACAGTACGTTAATAACGTAAACACAGCACTTCAAGCAATTTCGAATAAACAATTTGAGAAAGTAGTTATTGCACAGACACTATGGATTAAACTTAGCGACACCAGCGTTATCACCTCTTTTCTACGTGCGTGTAAATCACCAGATTCTTATGTGTATCTGCTTCGTTTAAATGGATCCATTTGGATTGGAGCAAGTCCCGAAATATTTCTTAAAAGCGACTACAATATGTGTGAAACAGTTGCTCTTGCCGGCACAAGACTGTCCTCAAAATCGAATGAAGATTGGGGCGATAAAGAGGTACAGGAGCAACTTATAGTTGGCGAATACATCGCATCATCCTTTGCTCAACTTGGACTTAAAAACATAAAAATTGGTGGGCAATTCACCAAAACCGTTGGACACATACAGCACATCTGCAACCGTGTTTCTGCTCAATTGTCTGAAGATGTACATTGGACAAAACTGGTCACAAAACTTCACCCAACACCTGCTTTGGCTGGGTTTCCCAAATCTTCAGCAATAGACTTTATCCTGAATTTGGAAGATTTTAAACGTAAGCTCTATGGTGGCGTTCTAGGGGTTATGGGAGAACATGGAATTGACCTATTTGTGAATATCCGCTGTGCTGAGTTGTTTAGCAACGGCGCCCGATTGTACGCTGGAGCAGGTATCAATCAAAATTCAATACCAGAAAGTGAATGGGACGAGACACAAAATAAGCTGGAAGTTATGCGCTCTATCTTGACTTAAATATCGAAATTGAGTCCAATTCGGGCTACACCATATAGGCCGCCAAATGAGGTTTCAGGTCCATTGTCAATCAAATTCCCATCTAGCCTCCAGTCCGTTTTACTAAGGTCGAACGACGTACCTACTTCACCTCCTAAGGTCACTATACCGATGTTAAAATCAATTCCCGCTGACAGTCTAGCTGTAACAGCTGGATTTTTGTAGATACTCTTTCTAACATTCCCCAGAAACCCAGTGGTAATAGGCCCTGTAGAATTCGTGCTTTCTTCGACACTAAAGTTCAGTTGAGAATAACCAAGCGAGCCACCAAACAATACATCAATGAATTTCACATTAGGTAAAACATCATAATGAATGAAGCTATTATAGGTAAACCCAGTCAAACCCGTGTTGACTGTCCTCGCCCCATTAAAGTTACTTGTTCTTATAGGGACCATAAACGCCAAATTAGTTGTGCTTACAACACCTTCTACACTAAAGGTAACATTACCTCCGTGCCACACAGTGTAATCTTCAAAAAGTGCTTGATTCTCTAGTTGGTGCAAGCCCCCCAATGATGTTAAATCAATATCCTGTATTCCGTACATATAGGTTACGGCTACTTTACTTTCAGATTCATAATCCGAGTAATCATAAAAGTCGTTGTAATATGGATTTCGTTCACTTGGTTGATAGGTATTCATGAATAAATAATCGAAGTCATCGACAAAAAACTTCGACAGAACGCTGTCCAACGAGATGTCGTATAACATCACTCTATTTCCTTCTAAATTCTCAAACAGCCCATTTATATGGTCCCCGACTTCTTGCCAATCATCGTCGTCATAGTCGTCATCCTCTCCATAGATAATTCCAAAGGTTAAGATATCATCCTTTAAACCTAATTTTTTATCTTGTTTAATGCGGTTTGCCAAGCTTTTAAAAACATACCACTCACAAGAGTTTTTGTCCGCCTTCTTTTTTGTAGCATGACATCTTCCGAATTGTCCATAGTATTTTCCAGGAACGCTATCTATTAAAGCAACAAAGCTGTTGTACATGTACTTCTCTCTAAAAACATAACCTTGCACGGTGTTGTCTTTGTCGAAATTTCTCCACCTAATGGTTTCTTTTAAACCCATTAATATCCGACGAAATAAATCGTATTTAGGCCCTAAATACGATTGGTAATGCGCATTATGGTTTTCGAAATTCTTTAAAACTAGTTTCAGCGTACTGCCCACAGAATAGGTATATCCAAAAGATTCTGACTCGTCGCCGTTAAAAATTTCCCTGTCCTGATACATTGCCATTCCAATGATACTTTCGATATGTAAATCTATGCTATCATGTGGCTGGCTACTTCCACTATCTGGCAATAACAAGCTTAGCACTTTTAGTGCTCCAAATGAGCCGCGTTCAAGATCGATACCAAAAACTTGTACTTTTTCTCCGCTGTCTAAACCTCTATTAAATCGGTAAAGCTGCTTGTATCGTTCTGCATATTCTTTAAACACATACTTTTCTATGATTGTGAACAAAGCCGTATCACCAGTTTGCACGTATTCATTTGCCAACCAGGCGGTAGACAAACCACTTTCCATTATAACGTTTCGTACGCCTGCATGCTCGTGAAGGTATTTGATGTTTTGGACCCACAATTTGCTGTTGCTTTCACGGTAGGTATGGTTTTCTCCAGTGATGAAAATTTTCTTATTTGGCACTATTGAATCAAGTGCAGAAAACCCTTTCATTATCTTTTTATTCTGCAACGACAATGTATCGGTGTAGTCAATTTCTTGGGCACTGATAGTTGCGCTTGAGAAAAGGATTAAGAAACAGGAAAAGATTAGACGGCTTTTGGTTGATTTATTGTTCGTTAACACACACAATTATAATGAATTAGCGAGAGCAGATGCCAATTGTTCCATATAATTTTTATCTGGAATTTCTACTGCTCCAAATTGCTCAAGGTGTGTATTTAAGTACTGAGTATCCAATAAAACGAAATCATTTTCTTTCATAAAAGTAACGAGATGCATTAGTGCGAGTTTACTGGTGTTTGACGCTTTGCTGAACATTGATTCACCGAAAAATGCCTTCCCGATTGTTACACCATATAGGCCTCCAACCAATTCAGATTCGTCCCAAACCTCAAAACTCAGTGCGTAACCCATTTCACTGAGGCTAGAATATGCATCAATTATTTCGTCATTTATCCAGGTCCGGTCTCGTTCTGCGCATGCTTTTATCACCTCTCTAAAAGCGGTATTCAACTTTAAGGTATATGGGTTTTTGCGCCAAAATCGCTTCATGTTTTTACTGACATGAAAACTATCTAAAGGAATAATACCGCGTTGCTCTGGACGGTGCCAATAGATTTCACCGCCCTCTTCGGGATCATCAGCCATTGGGAAATAACCGTTGGAATACGCATAAATCAATTGCGCAGGTTTGAGCTTTTCCTCTACCATAGTTTAAGCAACACCACTTACTTTAAGTAAGAAAACAACGTAAAACAGCAGGAATAACATGCCTTCCCACTTCGACACTTTTTTATCCTGACTAAGCAGATAAAAAAAAACTGCTGCAATTACCAAAAATATTACTGACGTTTTTGCCAACTCAAATGGCATAGATATTGGTCGTATTAAAGAAGCCACTCCGGTAACCATAAAGGAATTAAAAATACAAGAACCTAAAATGTTTCCGACCGCGATTTCTGGCTGCCCCTTTCGTGCCGCGGCTATGGTTACTGTAAGTTCTGGCAGCGTAGTCCCGAGCGACAAAACTGTTAAACTAATAATTGTTTTGTCAACATTTAAAGCCATTGCGATGTCCTGAATAGACTGTACAACGAATTTTGCACCGAAGTATATACCAACCGCCGTAATCAGTAATATTAATATATCCTTCCGTTTTACTTTATCAATCTTCCTTACAGTTGCTTCGTCATTCAACGTTGGCATTTCATTTGGTTTATCCGACTTCATAAGGTACACCTGATATACTATGAACCCAACTACCAAACACACACCCTCTACCCGAGAAATCTCACCATCTAATAGAAATAATATTAAAAATGTCGCGGATCCTAGCATAAAATGCAAATCGATAAAGATGTATTCTTTGCCGAGTTGAATGCTTCGTTTGGCAACTATTGTCGCCATACCTAGAATTAAAAATATATTAGAAATGTTTGCGCCAAGTACGTTGCCGATTACGATTTCCGAATGGCCTGTTGTAGACGCGATAATACCCGATATCAGTTCAGGCAAGGATGTGCCGATTGCTACAATCACAACGCCAACCATAAATGGCGATAACTTTAAAGACAAGCCAATACGTTCGGCAGCTTCGGTAAAGTATTTTGCTGCACCAATAAGTAGTAAAAGACTACCAAGAAATATTACGAAGGGTAAAACCAATTTATTTTCCTTAAACGACAAAAGTAATCAACCGCAATGAGGTTTCTACAAATTAGACATTCAAACTCATTTTGAATAAAGATTATGACGGCCAATTATATTTAAACACTGATATTCAAAGTTTTACGAACTATTTTTTTTGGCATGTGGTTTGAATTAAACAACGTACTAATCAGTTTGGTGAAGGGATTTCATCAAACAATATATTTTGACATTTGTCAAATCGCATGTTATTAGAAAAGGCAACAAACGTTGCCTTTTTTTTGCTCAATTTTTTAATATCCGCTTACATTTGTCGCTCGTGACGGAACAATTATCTACGATACTTGAGTGGTTGGTATTCGGGCTAAACTTATTGTTTATACTGTTACTTATTCGTGAAAACATTTGGTGTTGGTTGTTTGGCATCGTCGCATCAATTATTTCCGTTGTATTGTTCTATGAAACAAAACTTTACTCCGAAACTTTATTGTATTCTGTATATGTTGTATTGGGTGTATATGCCTGGGTAAACTGGCGATCAAACAGCGTAAAAGCGCCAATGCCGATTCAGCAAAAAGAAAAATTGTATCACCTTATGGCTATAGCCATTGGCCTAGTTATGTGGTTTGGATTGGGCTATTTCTTCAAAACGTATACAGATTCAAAGCTGCCTTGGGCCGATGCGGCGTCTACGTCGTTTGCTTTTGTCGCCACTTATTTAGAAGCCAAAAAAATACTACATCACTGGATTTACTGGATTGCTGTTAACATATTTAGTGTTTGGCTTTACAGTGTAAGGGACTTGCCAATATTGGGTTACATGATGGCTGGCTTTGGAATTTTTAGTGTGATTGGATATTTCGTTTGGCGAAGGAAATACCTATTGCAACCAGCTAACTTATAAACGACTATATGTTGTGTGGATGTAGGTATTGAAACCGATAGTAGAATGAATACACGTATGTCACGATTAATCCTGTAATAAATGCAAACACGGTGTACAGGTCCTCATCTAATTCTAGCGATGCAAAAATTATGGGCACAACAAGGGGTAAAATAATATTCAGACTAATGCCAAAAACACGTTTTGTTTTGGGTTTGGAATTGCCGATAAACGAGACATAAACCATGGAACCAATAAACAACACCAGAAGTAGTTTTGATCCCTCTTCGCCGTCTATCAATCCCACCAAGCTCAATAAACCGGCGATGATGCCAAATACAGTTGGAAACAATGCGCAAACCAACATAGACCAACCGAATTCCCCTTTATCAACAGAGCAATAGATGATTAGTATAAAGGCTATTGTGAAACCAATCAATGAGAAATAACGCCAAAACTCCCAATGAAACATCCTAAATATTTGCCTGTGTTGGTGGTACGATTCGTTCATGCTCATACGCGTTTCAAACTCCGTAAGGTTGACTAGGTGGGTGTAAAACGTCCCATCTCCTGTATTATCCCACTTCAATCCGTGAGGTTTGGTATTTAGATTAAAAATTTCGGCTGCATTTTCAGTCTTGTAAATGGCTTTGTACTTTTTGCCTATGATAATAAATTGTTCAATCTCATATAAGGCTTGATCAATCGAAACCCGTGATACAGATCCGCCATAGTAACGATCATGGTACCAGTCAGACCGTAATATATTGACGGAGTCTCCTGATTTATCCAAATAATAATCACAAGCGGTATATGTTTGCGACGAAAAATCGTCCAGTACATCTTCATATCCGTCAGACCCATTATCGTTAAAACACCCTTTTATGTGAAAATGTGACATACCTAACTCAAGTACCTTCCGGTCTTGATGAAACGTGCTTTTGCTATGGGTAATTCCTGGGGTAAACCAACTTCCAAAATATGCCGCAAATAGCAAACTCGTTATGCTAAAAAGTATGAGCCAAAACGACAAAAAGACATTAAATCGGTTTTTGAATGGTAAGTGTTGATGAATACGTCTTGCGTTATATTTTGACTGTCGGATAATAAAGAGAATCACCATCAATAAAACGGGCAAAACCATACCTACTGCCAGGCGTTCAAAGCTATCGTCAATATTATATATTGAGCCAGTGCTTGTGTTGACAATAACCGCCCCGATTAATACTAAAACGATCCAAGCCGTGACAACGATTGGCAAAAATATATGGATTCCAAGCACCCACATTCGAGGATAACGCGTAAGTAAATATTGGTCTATTTTTTGGTACAAGCCGTTCACAGAATCGCTACTTTATTTGCGGATTGGTATACTGTTTCTTGTAGTATCGTCCAAAGAAAAAGGTTGACACAATTGCACCAAAAACGACAACAGATAATACAATCAAATCGAATTCATCGCTCGTGCATGGTAAATAGCAGTCACAGTATTCACGCCAATTGTTATCGATGAAACAGCAGTTAGACGCTTCTTTTAAAAGAAATAAAAGTATCGCCGCAGCAATAGGGGTATAGATATGACACGCTATTGCAAACGCTCTTCGAAGGCTGGGTTTAAATCCCTTAAAGAATGCAATGATGTAGGCATTTAACGTAAACAGCAAAAGCAATACAATACCGATGACTGCAGCTTTTTCACCGCTAACATCTTGAAACATAAAAGCAACTAATGCACCAACAATACCAAATACTGTAGGATGTAATGCAACGACCAACATGCCCCATCCAAACTCTGCTATATTCACTGAACACAGAATAATGAGCAATACTGACAAAGCCAGTGTCAACAGGAAATAAAAACGCCAAAACTCCCACTCCAAAGGATAGAAAAACGACCTTTTGTTAATCAGTCTATTGTGGAAATTTATGTTATTATCAAAACGGCCATAGTTTTTCAAGTGGTTAAAAGCGGGGGCGAAATTGTTTTCAA
>JBLING010000046.1:0-10918 GCA_047639155.1 bacterium | reverse complement strand
CTCATCGGGTCAACAAGCCGCATAACGATATTGTCCAACCTAATGCGCTCCAATAAAATTGTAAACCTTTCATAGGCTTGTAATCTTACGGCGGTGAGTTCGCTTGACCTTTCAGCCTTTATTGTCAACTCTTTGCGACGAAAATCTTCATCCAGCATTTTTTTCAAAGTGAAATATGTCACTAAAAAAACCAAAACAGCGGGAATCATGAAGTGCATGATTTCTAAAAAGAAATCCAACGTGTCAATTGCCAATATTGTCATAGATGTTATCTGTTAGAGGGTGTAAAACTAATTCAATAACGTATTTGTTACCCACTTTAATCTTTAAATTTAAATAAATTTGTAAGGAATGGAAGCAGAGAAAACAACACTGGAGTTACCTATTACTTTTACGGAAGGAGCCATCAAGAAGATAAGTGAAATCAAAGCAGAACAGAAAGATGAAGTAGCACCTTATTTGCGCATAGGAGTAAAGGGAGGCGGATGTTCTGGTTTGTCGTATTTGCTTGCGTACGACCAAAAAGAGGAGGCAGACATTGAATACCTTATTAATGAGATCCCTGTCATTATGAATAAAGCACACGCTATGTATGTGTTGGGTATGGAAGTAGACTATGAATATGGTCTCAATACACGCGGGTTTACTTTCAATAATCCAAACGCCTCAGAGACTTGTGGGTGCGGAGAAAGTTTTTCAACCTAACGTTTAAAGTTTTTCAACAAAAAAAAGTCCCGTAAGATTGCGCTTACAGGACTTGAAATATGTTTAGTGAATTCTTATTCGCTGATTACTGAGATATCAATTTCAGCTTCTATACCTCTATGCAAACTGATTTTTGCAGTATAATCGCCTAATTCTTTGATGTCACTTGTAATAGAGATCTTGCGACGATCAACTTCATGACCAGCATCCTTTAACGCTTGAGCAATTTGGATGGTTGTTACCGATCCAAAAATCTTACCGTTACTTCCTGCTTTAGTCCCAATTGTAAGTTTAACGCCTTCAAGAGTTTTAAGCAAAGCTTCAGCATCAGCAATAACTTGCGCTTGTTTACGCTGCGTTTGCTTGATGTTTTCTTCTAAAACCTTAATGCTAGATGGAGTAGCAATCGTTGCGATGCCTTGTGGGATAAGGTAGTTACGGCCGAAACCATTTTTTACCTCAATCACGTCGTCCTTATAACCTAGTTTCTGTACGTCTTCTTTTAAAATTACTTTCATTGTTTTAAGATTATAACGTTAGACCTATTTCAACTGATCAGTTACGAAAGGAAGAACGGCAATATGACGCGCTCGCTTTACTGCTTGTGCAACTTTTCTCTGATACTTTAAAGATGTTCCTGTAAGTCGTCTAGGTAAAATTTTACCTTGTTCGTTTACAAACTTCAATAAGAAATCTGGGTTTTTGTAATCAATGTACTTTATGCCACTTTTCTTAAATCGGCAGTACTTGTCGCCACGGTCAACCGGACGATTTCTGAATACGTAATTCGTTGATGATTTTCTTTTACTCATACCGCTTCTTTTTCAGTTTCTTTTTTCTTGTTAAACTCTCCGTTTCGGCGACGCTCGTTGTACTTCACTGCGTGTTTGTTTAACGACAACGTAAAGTAACGCATTACTTGTTCGTCACGTCGGAAAGCCAATTCAAGTTTTGCAACCAAATCGTGCGGTGCATTGAACTCAAAAATGTGGTAAAATCCAGTAACTTTTTTCTGGATTTGGTAAGCAAGCTTGGTAAGACCCCAATTTTCTTCATGGATGATCTCACCGTCATTTTCTGTGATCAACTGTCTGAGGCTTGCAATGGCATCGGCCATTTGTTTTTCAGACAGTACGGGTGTCAAAATAATCACAGACTCGTACTGTTTCTTTTCCATTTTGTTTTTTATAGAATTAAAAGTCGGCAAAAATACCCTTTTATCGAGTAAGAATCAAACAATTATGCCATTGGCCAAAAGGCATCCTCAAAATGCGTAATTGTAGTCGCTTCACGTGTAATTATGATAGCAATTATGTCATATCGAATCGGTTTAACTTCCTTATTTTTAGCCAAATAGATTTCAGCAGCCGCAATTAATGTTCTTTCTTGTTTTTTGCTGACAAATGTTTCTGGGTAGCCAAATTCTATCGAACTTCTTGTTTTTACTTCAATGAAAACAGTACAATCCTGTTTTTCAGCGATAATATCAACCTCAGCACGACCAATGCGGTAGTTGCAATGCAAAATTAAATACCCATTTTTTCTTAAATGCGCTAGCGCTAATTTTTCTCCTTTGGATCCAAGATGTTGTTGAGATGTTTTCACATTCAAATAAAAATAAAGCACTTTCAGAAATGCGTTTAAACCACCGTCTGTGACCTACGATGCTCCCAATTCTTGAATGGCCGTGAACGCCATCAAACCTGAGCCAACTTCCAAGGCAGATTCATCCACGTCGAATGTTGGTGTATGTAACATCGATTGATTTTTGTTTGTTGGATTACGAATTCCTAGTCGGTAAAAGCAACTCGGAACTTTTTGAGAATAATACGCAAAGTCTTCTCCCGCTGGCCATATTTCAAGGTCTTCTACGTTGTCCTTGCCCAAATATTGAATTGCGGCTTGGTATGCATTTTCTGTTGTTTGATCGTCGTTGTATAAAAATGGATATCCTTTACGAACTTCAACGTCACACTTTGCACCAAAAGCAGTGGTGATATGCTGTACAACTTCTTCTATTTTTTTATGTGCTTCCATGCGCCATGCTTCGTTGAATGTGCGGAAGGTTCCCTCCATCTCAACTTTATCCGGAATGATGTTCGTCGCTCCCAAGCCAATTATTTTTCCAATGCTTAATACACTTGGTATCGCAGGTTTTGCTATTCGGCTGACAACTTGTTGTAACCCAGTTATCACTTGAGCAGCTATAGCAATTGGGTCAATGTTTAGATGGGGATGTGCTCCATGTCCACCTTTGCCATGAATCGTAATGTAAATTTCATCAGCACTTGCCATGTACAGACCCTTTCTAAACCCAACTTTGCCGGCGTCAATTAAAGGCATCACATGCTGTCCAATCATGGCATCGACATCTGGATTTTTAAGCACACCTTCTTTAATCATGATCGACGCACCACCAGGTAGTTTTTCTTCCCCAGGTTGAATAACCAACTTAATTGTGCCTTCAAATTGATCGCGCAATTCGAATAATATTTTTGCGGCTCCTAACAGACAACTTGTATGTACGTCGTGACCACAAGCGTGCATAACGCCCTCATTTAGAGATTTGTACGATGTGTTGTTTTCTTCGTGAATCGGTAAAGCGTCGATGTCAGCACGTAAAGCAACGATTTTTTTGCTTGGATTTTTGCCTTCAATAAGTGCAACTAAGCCAGTGTTTGCACATGTGTCAATTTTGCTAATGCCAATATGCTCGAGGTACGTTTTAATTCGCTTTTGCGTTTCAAACTCTTGAAATGATAATTCCGGATTTTGATGCATAGTCCTCCGAAACGCGCGAATCTCTTCGAAGTTCTGCTTTGAAAGTGATTTGATCTGGGCTATTAGCATAACACAAAAGTACAGAATGAATTCAGATGTCGATGGGATAATCTGGACGATATGCATCAATTCATTCTGAAAACTTTCATTACTTTGCCTCAATGATTCGGCAAAGTACCATAGATCAAATTTTTTCTGCAGCATCAGTGGAAGAAGTTGTAGGCGACTATGTTAAGTTAAAGCGCTCTGGAAGCGGTATGGGAGGACTTTGTCCTTTTCATAATGAAAAAAGCCCATCGTTTAAGGTGAGCCCGAATCTGGGTATTTATAAATGCTTTGGCTGTGGCCGTGGAGGTAATGTGATCGATTTTGTGATGGAAATTGAGAAGATGACTTACCCTGAATCCTTACGTCATCTCGCTTCAAAATACCATATCGAGATTGAAGAAGAGCAGGGGAATAAGGAAGAATTATCAGAACAGGTAAAACTGCGAGAAGGTTTATATGCCGCATTAGAGTATGCGAAAAACTATTTCCATGCCAACATCCATGATGATGAAGAAGGGAAGACTGTTGGATATTCCTATTTTAAGGAACGTGGACTAACCGACCAAACGATAGAAGGTTTTGGTTTGGGTTACGGTAAAAATAGTTGGGAGTCCTTTTATACTGAGGCAAAGGCTGCCGGGTATGCGGAAGATATATTGGTTAAAGCAGGTTTAATCAAAGAACGAAATCGGGAGGATAATAAAGACGTTAGTTACTACGATGTTTACCGGGAACGGGTCATGTTTCCAATCCATAATGTTGGAGGTAAGGTCGTGGGTTTTGGTGGCCGTCAACTAAGGAACGAGAAAAAAAGTCCTAAATACATCAACTCACCAGAGAATGATGTTTACCATAAATCAAGTGTACTGTATGGTTTGTTTCAAGCCAAAAAAGCAATACGGACCGAGGAGAAGGTATATTTAGTCGAAGGCTATCTTGATGTTTTGATGCTCGCGCAAAGCGGCATTGAAAATGTTGTTGCAACCAGTGGTACTGCACTAACAACCGATCAGGTTAAATTGGTTAAACGGTTCTCTGAGAATGTAACCATGTTGTTTGATGGCGATTCTGCTGGAATAAAAGCGGCAATGCGGGGAGTTGATTTGTTACTGGAAGGTGGCTTAAATGTTCGTGTTGTGGTATTCCCGGAAGGTGAGGATCCAGATTCATATTGTAGAAAATTAGGAGGGACGGGCTTAACCCAGTTCATCGAGGAAAATCAAAAAGATTTTGTCCACTTTAAAACTGAAATATTACTTGAAGAGAAAGGGAAAGATTCAGTTGGATTAAGTGAAACGGCCAGGGAAATTGTCGAAAGTATTGTAAAAATACCTGATCCGTTAAAGCGAAATGCTTTTATCAAACAGACCGCAAACCTGTTGCAGTTTGATGAATCCTTGTTAATGGCAGAGGCAAAGCGAATAAAACATGCTGCAACTAATGCCTTTAACCGACAATCACAATTAAAAAAACAGACAAGTTTTCTAGAACCGGTTCCAACACTAACACCTCAAATTACAGAGGACAGTAAAAGTAAAGAGCAGGCCATTTTAGAATCGTTAATGTTATATAGCGAACAACCCTATAATGAAGAGGTGGATGTCGCAGGCTTTATATTTAGCGAACTGGAAGCAGATGGTTATGCATTTGAAGATCCAGAGTTTGCTGAGTGCATTGATCAAGCAAAAGAGTATTATACGTTCCACAATAAGTTAGACGAATCCTTTTTTACAAAACACAGGGTGCTTGGTAAAATGGCGGCAAGTGTGTTGTCAATGAAATACGAATTAAGTCCTGTTTGGTTTGAAACGCATGAGATTTATGTAGTTCCAGATTCTGAAAACTACGTTCAGGTTGTAATCGACAATTTGAATTATTTGAAACTATACAAACTTGGCCACATTTATACCAAGGAGATGGAAAAGTTAAAAATAGCGGAGTCGGATGAAGATGCAATTATTGCCCAAGCACGTGTCCTTAAAATAATAGAATTACGAAAGTCAATAACGGATAAACTTGGAATTGAAGGCGCTATCCCGGAATAAAAAAAGCCGCATCTACGACTTAGCTTTCGTTTATTTAAATGCGCTTATTGGTTTTCTTTAAATCCTGTCTTTTCCCAGCACTCCAATTGTTGAATGATTTCGTCGCTAAGTTTTGCACCTCCTTTTGGCATTGCTTCAAAACCACTTTCATGTTTGATTGCTCCTAAAAAGGTGGCTTTTTTAGCTGCAGTTTTTACTTCGTTATATGTGCCAAGCATGAATCCACCGGTTCCTTGAGCATGGCAGTATGCTGTATTACAATTGGCGTCTATGGTTGTTTTAATATGTGTGTTGTATGATATGTTTAAACTGTCACAAAGCTCCTGAGGTTGGTTGTTTGTTGATGGAGTAGGTTTGTCGTCTTTGCAGCTATGTAATATCAGCAAACAAGCTGTGATGCTACCGATTAAAATTTTTTTCATTCTCTTTTCGTTTGGTGTCAAAAGTAAGCATTAATGACCTCATGTAATTTAGTCATTAACCTACTAAGTGTCAAAAAATATTATATGATTTCGGATTTTTTATGGATTGTATTCTCGACGCAGTTAAAGATTGTACCTGGATATTTGTTAATCAATCTGTAGTCGTGTGTCGCCATTAGTATTGAAGTCCCATTGTCAGCGATATCGTGCAAAAGCCGCATAATATCGTCGGAAACGTCAGGGTCTAAATTGCCTGTAGGTTCATCAGCAAGGATAATTGATGGGTTGTTTAATAAAGCACGGGCAATCACGATACGTTGTTGCTCTCCACCAGAAAGTTCGTGTGGCATTTTGTAATCTTTAGTGGGTAAACCTACCATTGATAAAACTTCTTTGCAGCGTTTTGTCATCGCCGATTTGTCTGTCCAATCGGTTGCTTTCAAAACAAAAATTAAGTTGTCCATTACACGGCGGTCTGAAAGCAATTGGAAATCTTGGAAGACGATACCAATTTTACGACGTAACAGTGGCGTGTTTTTTCTGGTCAAAGTTTTTAAATCCATACCAGCTACGGATCCGACACCTTCTCTCAACGGCAGTTCTCCGTACAATGTTTTTAATAAACTTGATTTCCCTGACCCAGTCTTGCCAATTAAATACGCGAACTCTGATTTGTGAATATCAACGTTCACGTCGTGTAAAACGAGGGTGTCGTTGGTCTGAAATATAAAGGCATTTGATAAAGAAATTACGGATTCAGACATAAGGCAAATGTAAGATAATTAGCACCTTTTTGAGTGGCACTTCACTTTGTCATAAAAACCATATTGGGAAGCAATTTTCCCAATATGGTTTTTATTGAATTTTGGTAGTGCTTTTGACACGTGTTACTTCGGTGCACGGTACTACTATTAATGACTAAATTTTTAAAGATATTAACCTTTTATGGTTGTGTTGTATCTAAACGCAACATTCGCTTTCGCACAAGGAAATGGAAATGCTTTTGGTTTAGGGGTAAATATCCCTGAGGTTTTAATTATTGCGTTAAGAAGTAATTCGAGTACTAGTATATCTTTGGGTTTAGATGGCCCGGCTGAAGCTGGCCTCGGCGCAACAAACACAGGCGATAGTTCAATCTGGGTAAATTACAATTTTGTCAAGGGTCAAAACTCCCGCCCTAAAGCCAAAGTGTACGCCAAAATTGGTTCAGGAACGGTGCCAAGTGGGATGGACCTAAAAGTGTTGGCAAAATCTGCAACTGTGCATGGTAAAGGCAATTCTACAGGCCAAATAACTTTATCAAGTACCGATCAACCCATTATAGAAAACATCAAATCTGCGAATACTGGAAATGGAGCAAATAAAGGACATAATCTTGTTTACAATTTGGATCTAACCAGTTACAGTTTAGTGAATTACACTGCTCCAATAGTCCTCACTATTGCCTATACTGTTGCCGAATAAACCTGTACATTCTTTATTGTCGTGACAAACGTCGCGATAGTTGTCAAAGTTAAGAAGTATAATAGGCCTGTGTTTTGGCTTTTTTTGGGTGTCCCTAGGATATTGCCAGAATCTAGCTTCGTCTCAAATCGCTCAGCATTCTTTATCAGTTAATATTCCAGAAGTCAGCTTGGTTGATGTAGTTGGCAGTAATAGCCTTCACCTGCAATGGTCTAAAACCGTTGAAGCTGGATAGCCGATTGGAGGAACCGCCTCAGATTCTAGTTTTTTGTTGAATTATAGTTTCATAAAAGGTGGAATAACAAGACCCCAAAACCACATATATGCTAAAATTGCCAATGGTGATTTGCCCCTGGGACATTTCTTTCAGTAAGTGGCAAACCGTATCAAGGTATAGGTAATGGAGATTTCGGTGCACCAACTGGGAAAGTCAATTTGTCCAGCATTGAATCCCGCGTTGTCGAAAATATATCCTCAAGCTTTACGGGTAGAGGAATGGGGAATGGGCATCAGCTCGTTTACCAACTTAGCCTTGTGCCAGAGAACTATCATTTGCTGGATTTTGAATCGTCCCAAGATGTAACGATTCTTTATACAATAGCACTCTAAATTTCCATTTCTAGGAGCTATAATGTGCGCTGTGTCTAATTGTGACGCATCAATCAGTTTTGCAATCGTAAATAGCTCATTATCAATCTTTAGTAATGTAATCCACATTTACAAATCGTTAGAAGTGACTAAGCGTCAATTGAGGGAATCAAAAATCGGCAGTAACGTTGCCTTACATTATACTTACCGCTATTACACAATAACATTTTACTGGTTTACGAATGCGATTACTTACCAATACTGTCTTTCTTATATGTATTCTTTTGGTCTCATTTGTCGTGCAAGCACAAGACGACGAGGACTTTAATAATACTGTATCCATCGACATTCCTGAAGTGGTGATCATGGATATAGAATCAGAAGGTAGCCAGAACATTTCTTTGACGATTGAAGCACTTACACAAGTAGGACTTATGATTGGTCTAACTGCAACGGTGGATAGCTCATTGTGGTTAAACTACTCTTCTGTACGCAGCAAAACCAATGAATCAAACAGAAATATTTATGCGAGAGTAATTAGTGGAACCGTACCTTCAGGTTTAAAACTACGTGTAAAGCCACAACCGTATATAGGAAGCGGGGATGGCGATTTGGGTTTTATCTCTAATGGAACCAACGGCCGTGTTTTAATTGCGACAGATAGGAAGATTATTCGAAACATTAGAACTTGCTATACAGGGGGTGGACCAGGCAACGGACACCGGTTGGTTTACGTTTTAGAATATCGGGACAATCAATACAAAAACATCGATTTCGATGACTCTAATACTGTAACAGTGTTGTACACAATCACTGACAATTAAGTGGTGGTAAAATGATAATTGCAGAGTTTTTAAATTCTCCTAACTTTACCACAAAATATAAGGAGGAGAATTGAAGTTAGCTGTATTAAAAGAAACAGAAGTTGGAGAAACTCGGGTAGCCATTGTGCCTAAATCAATTGGTAAACTTAAAGACCTAGGTTTTGATGTTGTAGTTGAGCATAACGCCGGTAAAGATGCCGCATTTGCTGATGATGACTACATCAAAGTTGGGGCAACAATTGCACAAAGTGCAACAGCCGCGATGGACGGTGCAGATTTAATTGTAAAGGTAAATCCACCAAATAACTCAGAAATTGGAGAACTCAAAAAAGGCCAAATTTGGGTTTCACAACTCTTTCATCGCCTCAATGAACCGTTGGTTAATGCGTTAAAAGACAAAGGTGTTTCGGCGTTTAGTTTAGACGCAATGCCTCGGATATCGAGAGCACAAAGCATGGACGTTTTAAGTTCGCAGAGTAATCTTTCTGGTTACAAGTCGGTGATAACGGGTGCCAATCATTTAGGTAAAATATTTCCAATGTTAATGACTGCTGCAGGTACAGTAACTCCTGCAAAGGTTTTGATATTCGGTGTTGGTGTTGCAGGTTTACAGGCCATTGCTACGGCCAAAAGGCTTGGAGCAATAGTTGAAGCCACAGACGTAAGGCCAGAGTGTAAAGAACAAACCGAATCATTAGGAGCAAAATTTATTTCTGTTGAAGACGATGGTGTGAAGACGGAAGGCGGATATGCGAAGGAAGTAACTGCCGAATATCTAGCAAAGCAAAAAGAAGCGGTCAATAAATCATTAGCACAAGCTGATTTAGTAATAACTACAGCTTTGGTTCAAGGGGCAAAAGCTCCAATCTTGATTTCTAAAGAACAAATCGAGTTGATGAAAAATGGAGCAGTGGTCGTTGATATGGCCGTATCAAAAGGTGGTAACACTGATCTAAGTAAAGCGGATGAAGTAGTATACCATAACGGTGTAAAAATCGTCGGTGTTAGCAATTTCCCTGCTCAAATACCAACAAACAGTAGCGAGTTGTTGAGTAGAAATATTGATACATTTTTGACCCATTTGGTTTCTGAAGGCAAATTCAATTGGGATATGGAAGATGAGATTACCGCTGGAACTCTAATCGTTAACAATCAAACTGCCTCAGCTTAAAAAGGAAAATTATGAATGAACTTGTAGCATATTTTACAACCAACAAGGAGATTATCTTTATTGTAATCCTAATGATTTTTGTCGGTGTTGAAGTGATCGGTAAAGTGCCAGCAGTGTTACATACTCCGCTGATGTCGGGGGCTAATGCAATACACGGTGTTGTAATCATAGGCGCAATCTTAGTTATGTTGGATTCATCACCAGACAACTATTTGGCTCTTTCTTTGGGTTCCTTGGCGGTGTTCTTAGGAACATTAAATGTTGTAGGAGGATTTGTGGTAACAGATCGAATGTTAGAGATGTTTAAGAAGAAAAAATAACGGAGGAGTAGTAACGAAAGACAAAATGAATATTGACATAATACATATTATATATTTAATCGGATCGGTAACCTTTATTCTGGGGTTAAAGATGTTGAGTAATCCCAAGACAGCGAGGAACGGTAACTTGCTTGCAGCTTTTGGGATGACCGCAGCAATTGCTGGAACTATTTTCTTAAAGGATAAAGAGGTTAGTCCAATAATCTATTACTTGATTTTTGGTTCAATCGCAATAGGAACTGTTGTAGGCTGGTTGACAGCAAAACGCGTTCAAATGACAAAAATGCCCGAGTTGGTGTCCCTTTTCAATGGAATGGGAGGAGCTTGCGCTGCATTAATTGGATTAATAGAATTCCCTAAAATTGCGGCACATCATCCAGAAAAACTTGGTATTGTGCTTGCGGGTATGATCATTGGATCGATTTCCTTTAGTGGTAGTATGATCGCATGGGCGAAGCTCAATGGCACCTTGCGAAACGCAATACGTTTGCCGAAGTACAATATTCTGAATACCATCGTCCTGATTGGAATGGTGATATATGCCGTTTTT
>JBLING010000045.1:0-11105 GCA_047639155.1 bacterium | reverse complement strand
TAATTGATTAAAGCAATTAACCATTAGGAATTAGGGAATTTTGAATCGTTAAATAAATGTAAAATGTAAAATGAAAAGTAAAAATGCAGGACTTTGGAACTCGGTCATTCAGAGTGGACGACGACAGGAGGGAACGAAGAATCTGTTAAATTCTACACGATTATTTACAGGCTCTTCGGTTATCGTTACCTCAAACCTCTGAATAGCGACGTTTGATAATTAAATTAATAATCATCGATTATTAATTGCCATATTGTATTTTGCCACATGCGTTTTCTGTTGTTAACTTTATTGGTGTTGGTAGCACAATTACCTGTGTTCGCAGGCACAACTCAAGGGATGGCTATTCCGGATTGGATGAGTATCATACCTCCAGTTGTCGCAATCGCACTGGCATTGATTTTAAGGGAAGTCTTACTCAGTCTGACCATCGGCATATTCTCGGGTTTGATTTTAATGGGATTGAAAACATCCAAGTCCGTTGGTGAAGCATTCCTTGAAGTCCCCTCTGCAATCCAACATTCACTGGTTAACGAAGACCATATTAGTGTAATTATTTTTACGCTCATGATCGGCGCAATGGTGTCCATTATCTCCAAAAACGGAGGTATGATGGCATTGGTGAAACAGATTTCCAAAAAGGCCACAACAGCACGCTCTGGTCAACTCGCAACGTGGTTGCTAGGTATCGCCATATTTTTTGATGACTATGCCAATACATTGGTGGTTGGAAACACCATGAGACCAATTACGGATCGTCTGAAAATTAGTCGTGAGAAATTGGCATACATCGTCGACTCTACGGCGGCACCAGTAGCAGCAATTGGGTTTATCACAACCTGGATTGGAGCTGAATTGGGATACATCTCAGATGGAATTTCCAAAATCCCCAATGGTATAAATGAAATTGGATCGGCATATGGGGTGTTTTTTCAATCCTTGCAATACATGTTTTATCCAATATTGACTTTGTTCTTCATATTTGTCTTGATTTGGCGTAAGCGAGATTTTGGACCTATGTATAAGGCAGAGAAATTGGCCAGGCAGCGCAAAGAAATAACAAATACGAAGGCAGTTGTTGGAGAAATAGATGAGGTAGACGAAAAGAAAGAATCAATTCTAAGCGCTCTACTGCCTATTCTAGTCATGATTCTAGGGGCCACAATTGGCCTGGTCTACACAGGTTTGACAGGTAGTGCTGAAGGACAGGAATACGTTTGGGATGGTTCCATATCCGTTATAACAAATTTGTCTGAAATCATTGGGAGAGCGGATAGTTATCTTTCCCTTATTTGGGGATCATTTTGCGGATTATTTATGGCAATCCTGATTACTATTTCTGCCGGAATACTCTCTGTTCGGAAAACTATGGAAGTTGCAGAAGCTGGTATTAAATTGATGATGCCGGCCATTCTGATATTAACACTGGCATGGACGTTGGGCGCAGTTACCGAGGCACTGGGTACTGCACAGTATCTCGCCACAATGAGTAAGGGAAACATTATGCCGGCTTTTATACCGACGATAGTGTTTATACTGGCAGCGGCGATAGCGTTTTCAACAGGTTCGAGCTGGGGAACAATGTCCATTTTGTACCCGATCGTTTTGGTAACATCTTGGGATATTTGTTTAGCTGCTGGATTACCTGTTGAAGTGTCAATGGGGATTTTTTCCAATGTTGTTTCTGCGGTACTCGCTGGATCAGTGCTTGGCGATCATTGTTCACCAATATCTGATACTACAATATTAAGCTCATTATCGGCTGATTGTGACCATGTTCAACATGTGAAAACACAATTGCCCTATGCCCTAACCGTTGGAGGTGTGTCTATTTTGCTGGGGACAATTCCTGCCGGTTTTGGAGTTCCATTCTATATTACCTTCCCAATAGCAGGTTTCGCACTGTATTTTATAGTCTCATATTTCGGTAAAATGGTTGAAACTGAGACTGTAAGCCCATAATATAAAACTAGATTTGAGTGTTATTCAAAGGACAAGGTGGGTTCAAATCAAAAAATAGTTCAAAACAAAATTAAGAGACGTGTCAAACTGACTGCGATTGTTTTGATTCCGTTTATCTTGGTTGGTGGCTTCTCAATAGCCTATCAATTAACCACAGGTGGTTTTGAATCCTTTGATTTCTCAATAGGAAAACTTTGGTCCTGGGCGTCTAACGAAAAGGTAATCGAAAAGCCTGACAATACTGACTTTGACAGAATTATTGTACCCAATACACGCAGGGTAGTAGCCGAAGAAGACAATACCGTCAGAGATAGAGAGACAGTAAATATCAAACCAGTCAATAATTCAGTTCGAATTCATAAACCTTCCAACGGTTTAGTCACGTTTATGGAAAACCGAGAACCGTTTAAAACGGTTGTTGTTGACATGATTCAACCTGATAAGACTTTAAATTACTTCAAGTCAGGAAGGCATATCGACATGCAGCAAAAGGAATTCTTAATTCCGCATGATATCAAAACGAGAAGGTCAAGAATTGCAGTCGGCGCATCATTTACGCCAGGTATGTCGTATAGACGACTTAGGTACAATGACATTAGTTCTGTAGCCCGTATCTACCAACAAACGGCGTATACTTTCGGACAAAGCAAGGAATACAGAAATAAGAACGACAAAGCCATTATGAATTTTTATTCAGGTTTTGATGTGTATGCAAACGTGAGTAAAAAATGGACGTTGCAGACTGGTTTTTATTATTCGTCTCATGGTGAGAAATTAACTGTGGTCAATAAAAACGACCCCAATGAAGTGAACTCGAATCCATCTAGTGGCAGCGCGTTTTTAAGCAAACAAAGCGTTTTTGAATCTCCAGAAATGGTGGACTATACAGCGAATGAAGAAGTTCCGTTTAGTAATTACTATGGCCTAATGGAAATTCCAGTTCTCGCAAGTTACCAATGTGTTGATGTTTCAGATATGTTGCATGTAAGTGTGCAAATGGGAGGGTCATATGGCTACCTCGACCATGCAGATGTTTTGATGTATAACTATGAAACCAACAAGTATTTCTGGATCCCAAGTTCAGACTTCGAATTATTGAACAAACACTTTTTTAGTGGGATAGTTGGGGTTGAAATATCTCAATACATCAGCCACGAAATAGAAATATTTGCAAATCCTCAGTTCAAATATTCATTTACACCTACGTTTAAAAAAGCGTATGAAATCAAACAAAATCAGTGGGCAACTGGTTTGCGCTTGGGCATGAAAGTGCACTTATAAACACACATATTCCAGATAGATGTATTTTAATGATTGTGACCTGCATGCGGGTCGACCTTTGGCATTGGGTCAGTTTTTGCTGGTGTCTCCACTGGGTCGCCAGTAACATTGACCATAATGATCAGGTTTAATTCTCCTGCATTTGAGAAAATATTAACCCCTTTTGCGTATTCACCGTCTTTCCCTTTCGTATCAAAGGTTACTGTAATTTTTCCAGTTTCTCCAGCAGCAACGCCTCCACGTGGCCAATCTGTTGCAGTGCAGCTACACGTAGTTTTTACCTCCTTAATGTGAAATCTTCCTGTTCCAATATTGGTGAATTCAAACGTGTGTTGCGCTACTTCACCTGGTCGGAAAGTGCCCATGTGATACTGCATCGTATCTTTAAACTTAATAATCGGAACTTCTTGCGCTTGCGCAGTCGCCATTCCAAATGCACCAAAAATTATTAATAAGAGAATGTTTTTCATATCAAGTTAACTAAGTCAACAATTATACCACAATTGCAAGATACTTGAACACTGCTTTGTGTTGCATTACTGTCTGATTAACAATCGTAAATGAAGTGAAATCTGTGCATTTTTCTATATTCGTGCCCGAATTAGAATAGTATGACAGATATAGAAATTGCGCAGGCCGTTAAGATGCAGCATATCAATGATATCGCTGCGAAACTTGGTGTCGATTCTGACAACATTGAGCAGTATGGTAAGTATAAGGCAAAACTACCTTTAGACCTTATTGATAAGGACAAGGTTGCTAAGAGTAAATTGATACTCGTTACAGCCATTACACCAACACCAGCAGGTGAGGGTAAAACGACTGTTTCAATTGGGTTAAACGAAGGCTTGAATAAGATTGGGAAGAAAAGTGTTGTAGTTCTCCGGGAACCATCTTTGGGCCCGGTATTTGGTATTAAAGGAGGCGCTGCCGGTGGTGGTAACTCTCAAGTTGTGCCGATGGAAGACATCAACCTCCACTTTACAGGTGATTTTTCAGCGATAGAAAAGGCGAATAACTTCTTAGCTGCGATAATCGACAACAACATACAAAGTAAAACACGTAGTCTGGGCATAGATCCAAGAACGATTATATGGAAACGTGTAATTGATATGAATGATCGTGCATTACGCGATATCACAATTGGCTTGGGAGGCACTGGTAACGGAATTCCTCGTCAGGATGGTTTTAATATTACTGCTGCTTCTGAGGTAATGGCTATTTTATGTATGTCGAACGACTTAGATGATTTAAAAGCCAAACTTGGAAACATCTTCTGTGGGTATACATTCGATCGTAAGCCCGTGTACGCAAGAGACTTAAATGCTGAAAACGCAATGGCCATCTTGTTGAAAGATGCTGTGAAGCCAAATTTAGTGCAAACATTAGAAGGTAACCCAGCGATTATTCATGGTGGACCATTTGCAAATATTGCCCAAGGAACAAATACAATCATTGCTACTCAAATGGGTATGTCTTTGGGGGATTATGTTGTTACTGAAGCAGGTTTTGGTGCAGACTTAGGTGCAGAGAAGTTCTTAAATATTAAATGTGGTTACGGAAATCTGAAACCAGAAGGTTTGGTGTTGGTAGCAACAATTCGTGCACTGCGTCATCATGGTGGAGCTACACCTGACCAATATAATGATGCAAACCTAGACCGTGTAAAGGCTGGGTTCCCAAATCTTGAAAAGCATATTGAAAACAGCAAGAAATTTGGTTTAAACCCTGTTGTAGCCATCAATAATTTCTATACCGATTCTCAAGAAGAAATAGACTGGTTAATCGAAAAATGTGCAAGTATAGGTGTGCAAGCCGTATTGAGTAAAGGATGGGCTGAAGGCGGAAACGGTACGCAAGATTTAGCAAACGCAGTTGTAAAAGAAATTGAATCAGGTAAAAATGATTTCAAACCGCTTTATGATTGGGCATCACCTGTAAAAGAAAAAATTGAAACAATTGCGCGTGAAATTTATGGTGCTGATGGTGTTGATTATGCCGCAGCAGCTGAACGAGGAATTAGAACTATAGATAAATTAGGGCTGTCACATCTTCCAATCTGTATGGCGAAAACACAAAAATCATTCTCTGACGACGACAAGAAAGTTGGCCGACCAACTGGATTTAGAGTAACAGTTAGAGAGTTTGAAATTGCAGCCGGAGCAGGATTCTTAATTCCGATTCTTGGAAACATGATGCGTATGCCAGGACTGCCTGCAGTACCTGCATCGGAAGGCATGTCTATCGACAGCAACGGAAAAATTAGCGGATTGTCTTAATCAATCCCAAACATTTTGTAAACTGCCAATGTTAATTCATTGGCAGTTTTTTTTTGAATACGATCAACGTCTAAGAAAATTAAATAAAATTACCTTTACAAAATGTACGCAACCTCAAAGCACAATGCAAGCAAGTATACTTTATCGGGAGTTAAAGTAGTCGAAGATGTATTGACGAATGAGGCACCGTTACAAATTCAGGTGAACGAAAAGCCATTTTCTGTAACAATGCGTACACCCGGTTATGAAAAAGATTTAATTAGAGGGATACTTCATTCTGAAAATGTCTTTACTGACAAAGCGAGCGCATTCAAAACACAGACGTTAGACATTGATGCGGATGGAAACACAACGCTTATAAATGCAATTATTCCTGTATCTCAATTGGATTTCGGGTTTGATTCGAACCGATCTCTCACTTCAGTCTCATCTTGTGGAATTTGTGGTAAAGAAGATATTTCATCAATAAGCCTTTGTGGTGGACCTCTTGAAAGCGTCGAGACCTTTAAGGCTTCAACCATTAATGCGATGTTTGATACAATGGCAGAATCTCAAGACGCATTTAACTCTTCTGGTGGATGTCATGCTTCTGCTGCATTTGATTCGGATGGCAATATGTTGGTTTTACGCGAAGATATTGGGAGGCACAACGCTGTAGATAAGGTGATTGGGTTCTTACTCAACAGTCAAAAAATCGCAGATGCGAAAGTGGTATTGGTAAGTGGACGGGTTTCGTACGAGATTGTTTCAAAAGCGTATTACGGGGGAATCCCAGTATTGGCAGCTATCTCAGCACCATCAAACATGGCGGTTTCGATGTCCAAAGAATTCGGAATTACGCTGTTGGGTTTTTGTCGAACAGATAAGCTTACAGCATATAGTCATCCACAACGTATTGTCTAAAACTGACTAAGAATTTCGACTCCTCGAATTTCCGATTCCAATAAATCAATTATCTTTGGTCGTATGAACGTAAACCGTTCAAAAAAAGGAATATATGTCAAAGAATCTTAGTGAATTATCCAGTAGAGGAGGAATTGTTGGGAACCTGTTTGAAAAAATGGGAAATGCAGCGGAGAAAAGTGGTACGGTGCCACAGGAGGAATTAGATAACCTCGCCAAAGAGTTTTTAATTGGAAAGGCAAATACCTACGGTACAATAACGGCGTATGACTTTATGAAGCCGGAAAATAAAGGAAAGAAAGCTTACATCTGCAACGGGTCTGCGTGTCTTTGTGCAGGAACGCAAGATGGAGTGATGGATGAGTTGGCTAAGCATTATAAAAGAGAAGAAATTGGGCACATGACCTGTCTTGGTCGTTGCCACGAAAATTCTGCGTTCCATATTGGCGGTATAAATTACTCCGGAAATGCCGCAGGTAATTTGGCTGAAATTGTGAGCACACAAGGAGCGTTACAACCAAAAGACGTCTACAATGTGGGCGCAAATAAGGTTGTATTGACAGAGGAGTTTACTGATGTCGACTCATATTATGGACTGTTAAAGGATGTATTTAAGAAAGCACCTGTAGAAGTGCTTGAAGAAATTAAAACCTCAGACATACGAGGTAGAGGTGGTGCAGGTTTTCCGATGGGTGTGAAGTGGGATTTTTGCCGAAAAGCAGAGTCTGACACGAAGTTTATCATCTGTAATGCGGATGAAGGAGATCCTGGAGCATATTCTGATCGATACCTTTTAGAAGAGCGTCCTCATGCCGTGTTGTTTGGAATGATGGTCGGTGCATATTGTATGGGAGCTCAATGGGGAATATTATACATCAGAGCTGAATATCCTGAATCAGTTGCAATAATTCAGAATGCGATACAAGCACTTAGAGATAAAAACTTATTAGGTGATAATATTCTAGGGTCGGGGTTTGACTTCGATTTTAAAGTGATAAAAGCACAAGGTGCCTACATATGTGGAGAGGAAACGGCTTTAATAAATTCTATTGAAGGTCAACGTCCTGAGGTGCGTACACGACCTCCTTTTCCAGCAATTCAAGGATTGTTCAACAAACCAACGATTGTCAATAATGTAGAGACGCTTGCAGCGGTGCATTGGATATTGGAAAACGGTGGATCAACGTATGCGAGCATGGGTACAGACCGGTCTACAGGCACCAAATTGGTTTGTTTGGATTCGTTCTTTAACAAACCAGGCATGTACGAAATCGAAATGGGAACATCACTGCGAACAGTCATTGACGATTTTGGCGGAGGATTTAAGGAACCCGTTAAAGCAATGCATATCGGTGGTCCTTTGGGCGGAATGGTTCCAGTGTCTAAAATTGATAATTTGGCCATTGACTTTGAGTCTTTTTCAACCAATGGATTCCTGTTAGGACATGCTTCAGTTGTCTGTATTCCTGAAAAAGTTGAAATCATAAAATATTTAGAACATCTCATGGAGTTTGCTGCATATGAAAGTTGTGGTAAATGTTTTCCATGTCGATTAGGAACAACCCGAGGACAAGAGATGTTTGCAAAGGCGATTAATGAGGATGATTATAAAATCGATAGGGATTTGTTGAATGACCTGTTAGACACATTGGAGCAAGGGTCTTTATGCGCACACGGAGGGGGAATACCCTTACCCGTAAAGAATGCCTTGCAATATTTCGATGACGAACTAAGTGCTTACCTTTCTTAAACCCTACCACAAAATCTAAAGAGCGAAGAATGAATAGAATAGCCTATATCAACAATAAACCACATGAATTTTTACCTGGTGAAACCATGTTAAAATTTGTGAAACGGATAACTGGAAAGGAAAATGCAATTCCAACGTTATGTGACGCACCCAATTTAGAGCCATTTGGGTCTTGCCGGGTTTGTTCGGTCGACGTTGCACTTGAAGAAAACGGAAAAACGAAAACAATGGCTTCATGCCATTCCCCGGTTAATGCGGGTCAATACATATATCCAGATACCAAAGGAGTCAAAAAGTTAAGAAAGAACATAATGGAGTTGGTTTTAACCGACCATCCATTGGACTGCCTGACTTGTGAAGTTAATGGTAACTGTGAGTTGCAGGATGTTGCCGCTCAGGTTGGTATAAGGGAAGTAAGATATCCTGAAGGGAAAAACCATCTGCACAAAGAAAAGGACCTTAGCCATCCATACATGACATCTGACATGTCCAAATGTATTAACTGCTATAGATGTGTTCGCGCGTGTGATGAAGTTCAAGGTGAATTTGTGCTGAGCATGGCTGGTCGAGGATTTGACAGTCATATTGTAAAAGGGTCTGATACCACATTTATGGATTCGGATTGTGTGAGTTGTGGCGCATGTGCCCAAGCTTGTCCAACTTCTGCGATATCAGATGTGTTCCAATCTAAATCAGTAAAAGTTGAAGAAACCACGCGTACAATTTGTACATATTGTGGTGTAGGGTGTAACCTAGAAGTTAGTACTGCTGATGGCGAGATATTGTCTATACAGGCACCGTATGATGCACAAACCAATGGTGGACATACGTGTTTGAAAGGTCGATATGCCTTTAAATTTTACAACCACCCAGATCGTCTGAAAAGTCCTATGATTAAGCGCAATGGTGCTTTTGAAGAAGTGAGTTGGGATGAAGCATATACACATATTGTTGATGAGTTAAACCGTATTAAAGCGGCTAACGGTCCAGATTCAATAGCGGGTATATCATCAGCAAGAACTCCGAATGAGGAGAATTACCTGATGCAGAAATTTATAAGAGCCGTAGTAGGAACAAACAATATTGATTGTTGTGCACGCGTTTGTCATTCACCTACAGCATTGGGAATGCAAAGAGCATTTGGAACAGGTGCTGCAACGAATTCAATCAGCGACTTAGAACATACCGATTGTATTTTAGTAATTGGTGCGAACGCTACAGATGCACACCCAGTTACTGGTGTTAAGATAAAACAAAAATTGATGAAGGGTGTCACAAGTATTGTGATTGACCCACGTCGTATTGAGCTTGCGAAATACGCAACCTATCATTTACAACTAAGACCTGGCACAAACGTCGCCATGTTAAATATGATGTTGTACTACATTATATCTGAAGGTTGGGCGGATGAAACATTCGTTGCAAACAGAACGGAAGGATTTGAAGACCTTAAACGTGAAATTTTAGCGTTGGATATTGATGAGATGGAACGCTTAACAGGTGTTGATCGCAATCTAGTAAAGGCAGCTACAAAGGCTTACGCTTCCTCTAAAGCGGCAATGGAGTTCCATGGTTTAGGCGTTACGGAACACTCTCAAGGTACTTTTGCGATTCAGCTAATTGCTGATTTAGTTATGATCACAGGAAATATTGGGAAACCAGGTGCTGGGATGAATCCATTACGTGGCCAGAACAACGTTCAAGGAGCTGCGGATATGGGAGCACAACCACATCAAGGAGCTGGCTATTTAGATGTAACAGATCCAGAAATGAATCACCGGTACAATACTTTTTATAAGCGAGACGTGCCAAGCCACATTGGATATAAAATTCCAGAAATGTTTGACGCTGCGATAAGTGGTGATCTCAAAGCGTTATGGATTATAGGGGAGGATGTTGTTCAGACAGATCCAAACACCAATAAGGTAATTAAAGCGATGGAAAGCCTTGAACTTTTGGTTGTCCAGGAGCTATTCATGACCGAAACCGCAATGCGTGCGACGGTAATCTTGCCTGGTGCTAGTTTCTTAGAGAAAGAAGGGACATTTACAAACGGTGAAAGACGTATTCAGAGAGTTAATAAAGTTGTTGAACCTATTGAGGGAACTAAACCTGACGGTCAAATCATTATTGACGTGATGAACAGAATGGGATATCCTCAGCCTGATTATACTGCAAAAGGAATGCTCGAAGAAATTTCTCAGATTGTACCATTCTTTGCTGGTGTAAAGTGGGACGAGTTAGGAGATAATGGTAAGCAATGGCCGGTTAAACCAGATGGCGAAGACACCCAGATGTTGCATATCGAAGAATTCAAAAATGGTAAAGGGCAATTTGCATTTTTCGCATTTAATGAGTCTAGAGAAATTGAAAAGTATAGCAAAGACTTCCCATACATCATTACGACGAATCGTGAATTAGAGCATTACAACTGTGGTGCAATGACGCGTCGTACTGGCAACGTCGAAATATTGACGGAAGACGTTTTGATGATTCATCCGAGTGATGCAGCTAAAGAAGGCATTGCAGACGGCGAGTTTGTCTGTGTAGAATCTCCGCGTGGTAAAGTTGATATAAAAGCATTTGTTACTGATGAAATGAAGCCCGGAATATTGAGTTCCACATTCCACTTCCCAGAAGTCATGTTGAATATCATTACTTCCGACGAACATTGTTCTGAAGCGATGTGCCCAGAATATAAGGTTGTTAGCTGTCGTTTGAGAAAAAGTAAAGGGAAATTCAAACAAATGGCTGAAGCTGCGACTTCGTTGACGAACTAGTTTAGTCGTTGACTAAATCCATTTTATTATTTATAATAGCTTTCAGCGCCTTATTGCGACGGGAGGGAAATTGTGTACGCCCCTAGTTATTGGTGGTTGTGATTAATTCGTCTTGTAACCAAGCACAAAAAAAAGCTCCAATCTTTCGAT
>JBLING010000044.1:0-11275 GCA_047639155.1 bacterium | reverse complement strand
GCCAGGTAAAGGCGGTGCTTTTTACCAGGTTAAAATGAAAAATGCCATCACCGGCAAATCCTCTGAGACACGGTTTAGATCTGGGGAGTCTATTGACTCAGTTCGGGTTGACGAAAAAGAAATGCAATACTTATATAAAGATGGTTCGAATTTGGTCCTTATGGACACTGAAACATTTGAGCAAGTGCAAATCCCAGAAGTCATGATGGGCGATACCATGCAGTTTATAAAAGAGGAAATGATGTTATCCGTGTTTTTTGACAACGGCAATGCGATTATGGCAGACGCACCGAACCACGTTGTACTCGAAATCACATACTCAGAACCTGGAATTAAAGGCGATACAGCCAACAATCCATTGAAACCTGCGACATTAGAGACAGGAGCAATTATTCAAGTTCCTTTGTTTGTACAACAAGGAGAGAAAATAAAAGTAGATACCAGAACATCTTCTTACGTAGAACGTGCCAAATAGCCCGCTACCAAAGACCTAATAAGTGCCCAACAAACGCTAGTAATAAAACTAGTATTAGTAATCGAGTTAGGTTTTTCCCTAAGATACTTTCGAGCAAGGCAACAATCAACAGAAGTAAAATTAACACCAATATCCAGTAAATTAATCCACCAGCTTTGGTTTTTTTACCCACTTCAGTTTTTACCTTGTTGAACACATTTTTAGGCGCAACAACTTGTTGAACCTTTACAAACGCAGGTACTTCGGGAACTACACTTGACTCGTTTTCCTCGACACATTGAACCTTTAATGCGCTAATAAAACGTTTTAAATCAATCTTTTTCGTCTCTTTGGAAAACTCAAACGTTTCTGAGTTAAGTGTATTCGAAACGTCCACCGTTGCGTCACTGGCAATATTTGTAGTTGGTTTTTCTTGTTTAACGAAATGACCTGAATGCGTTGTCTTTTCAGTTTTGGTTTTATTGTTCAATTGAAAACCAGTTACATGGCCGTATTTACGCTGCGTGCAGCTCGAAAACAACCCTACCACAAACAGCACAATAAGTATTCTATTAACGATTCTCATAAGTTTTACTTTTGCCTGCAAGATCGAAGAATTTAACCACAAATTCAAACTGTTTAAGCGATTACTAAATGTATAATTTTGTAGAAAATAGAATACGTGGAATTTTACGATTCAGAGCACAACTTCTTAGGCATCCCTGAAGAAGCATTAATGACATACCAAGGCAGTAAGGTTGTTCTTCAACTACTCCCTTATGAACATACCAGTTCGTATCAGCAAGGATCATCCGAAGGACCAGGCGCAATTTTGGCTGCGTCGCATTTCGTAGAGTTTTATGATGAAGAATTGGACCAAGAAACGTACAAGACACTTGGAATTGCTACGCAAACCAAACTGGACTTTGATGATGCGGTTGATCAAGATGCCATCAACCTAATCGTTGACAATACGACTCACCACATTAACAATAACAAGTTTGTGATGACATTTGGAGCTGAACACACCATAACATTTGGTGTTTTTAAAGCATTCCATGACAAAAATCGGAATGTCTCGATTCTCCAAATTGATGCACATTCTGATTTAAGGCAGTCGTATGAAGGGAACCCATTTTCGCATGCAAGCGTAATGGCTCGTGTTAATGACTTAAACGTAAAAATTAGTCAAGTTGGCATTCGTGCACAATGTATTGAAGAAGCTGAACTAATCAAGTCGAGCAACAACATACAAACATTTTACGACCATCAGCTTGATGGTATATCAGATTTGTCGCAACAAATCTGCGGCCATTTGTCGGACTATGTCTATATCACAATAGATGCGGATGGGATAGATCCCAGTATTGTGCCTGGAGTTGGCACTCCTGAACCTGGTGGATTAAGTTATCGTGAATTATTAAAATTATTAAAAGATATTTGCGGCGTTAAAAAAATTGTAGGCTTTGATATTGTTGAATGTGCTCCAATTGAAGGGCAAATACACTCACAATATGTATTGGCGAAACTGGCATATAAAATACTGGGGTACTGCACTTTAAACCCCAACAACTTTTAGCAACAAAACTATTGAATAATGCAAAGTACGAAAATCGTCTATTTGGACAATGCAGCGACTTCACCATTAGATCCTTTGGTGATTTCAGCTATGACGGAATCTATGGTTTCGGTGTATGGCAATCCTTCTGCTACACACAGTATGGGGCGCAAGTCGAAGGCGCTTTTAGAAACGGCAAGGAAACAAATCGCTTCTTATATTAATGCGGAAGCCAAGGAAATCATTTTTACTTCTGGTGGTACAGAGGCTGACAATATGGCGATACGCTGTGCTGTAAAGGACTTGGGAATAAAACATATCATCACCTCTCCAATTGAACACAAGGCGGTTTTAAATACGAGTCAAGAGCTTGAAGGCAACGGAGAAGTGCAATTGCATTTATTAGACGTAGACAATTATGGCCGTGTAGACCTGGTTCAACTTGAGGTTCTTGCAAGCCAATACCCTGGTGCATTAATCAGTTTAATGCATGCCAACAATGAAATCGGGACTTTACTCGATTACAAAAGAGTTTCCCAAATATCTAAAGCCAACAATTGTTTGTTTCACAGCGACACGGTTCAAACAATGGGGCATTACCGTTTCGATGTACAAGAATTTGGAGCAGATTTTTTAGCCTGTTCTGCCCACAAGCTCAACGGTCCAAAAGGTGTTGGTTTCTTATATGTCAATAAAAAACTAAATTTAAAAGCCTTAATCACTGGCGGTGGACAAGAAAGCAATCATCGCGCTGGAACTGAGAACCTAACTGGCATAGTTGGGTTGTCGAAAGCATTAGAAGTAGCGTTTGGAAATATTGAAGCAGAACAAAATCATATCAACGAGATAAAAACGTACATGATGGAGCAGTTAGAAAAGCAAATTCCAGGTATCGCGTTTAACGGCGTGAATACAATGGAAGGGGGCTTGTATACCATTCTTAATTGTTCCTTACCTCCTCAGCCTAATACTGAATTGTTGTTATTCCAACTTGATATTGAAGGTGTATGTTGCTCTGGAGGCTCTGCATGTAACTCTGGTGCCGCAACAGGATCATATGTATTAAACGCAATACAGCACGACACGAATCGCAAAGCAATCCGCTTTTCTTTTGGTCGATTTACCGTAAAAGACGACGTTGATTATGCCGTTCAAGTTTTATCTAAACTTTTAGTGACTGAAACGGTTGTAGTGTAGGCAAAACTACAATACACAATGAAATTTGAATTTAAGCTAGGAAATACGTATTCGTACGCAGCCTATATCGCACTAACAGAATCCCTCGTTTTAGAGAATAAAACTACTGGTCCCAATCAATCCACAACGCTCATTGATTTTACTAAATTGAACCTTAAGAGAATGCAACGTTTGAATAAAACGTTAAAAGTAAATTCTAGTGTTCAAAACAAACTTTCGACTGAAGCCAAACCTCAGCGTTGGATTGTGATTTCTGAGGCCTGGTGTGGTGACGCTGCTCAGAACTTACCTATTCTAAATAAACTTGCTGAGCAATCGGAGAACATTCAGCTTGAAATCGTATTAAGAGATGAGAATCTCGACATCATTGATGCGTTTTTAACCAATGGCGGGAGATCAATTCCTAAACTAATAGCAGTTGATGATAATAATGATGTGTTATTCAGTTGGGGACCACGACCTCAGAAGGCACAAGACTTATTTACTGAACACCGAAATAATCCCGGAAATCAAAGTGATGAAGCATTCAAATTAGCGCTTCATACTTGGTATTCATGGAACAAATCTGAAGAGGTACAAGCTGAGTTTCTTGCGCTGGTGTAATTTTTTCTTTGCCACTTCATTCTAACACTATAGTAAAGGATAAAAACGTTATTTTTGGCCTTTAACATTAATTGTAGTTCACATATAGAATGAAAAAAATTACTCTTTTAGCTTTTGCTTTATTGATTAGTGTTGCTGGGTATTCTCAGTACTATCAATTAGATTGGGATTTGGGATCAAATCCGGGTGGAATTAACACAGACAACGAATTTCCTGTAGGTGGTGGATTACCAGGTGGTTGGACAACCATAATTTCTGGACCTTCATCAGCTTGGTCTGGAGACATCACTATTCCATTTACCTTCAATTTTAATGGTTCAGATTATACAACATGTAAAGTTGCTCCTGGATTCTTAACTTTTGGTACACCTACTGCATTCCCAGGCACAACGCCTTCGGCGTTACCAAATGCAAATGTTCCTGACAATACAGTTGCAATATGGGGCTTAACTGTTGGGACGGGTGACTTCATTGTAAGTAAAACTTTTGGTTCTTCACCAAACAGACAGTTTTGGGTTCAAATGAATACTGCTGGAAACTCAAACATCGAAAATGGATGGACATACTGGAGTATTGTTTTAGAAGAAGGAACGAACAACGTATATATCGTTGACCAAAGAACTCAATGCGTTACTGCGGCTGGTGCACAATGTACAGGGAAAACTCAAGTTTCTGCAGGAATTCAGATCGACGGTACGACTGCTGTGAGCTTACCCAATTCTCCAGTAATGGAAAGTAGAACTACGAACGACGCAACTCCTGCTGACAACATATACTACGCCTTCTATCCTGGCGTTCAAGCTGATAACGACATTATGGTTATAAGCACCGACATCGCCTCTGATCATGAATTAGCTGCAGGCGCAATAGCTGTCAAAGGTGAATTCAGAAACGTTGGTGCAACTGCTTTAACTAGTTTTGATTTAAACTACTCTATTAACGGTGGAGCAACAGTAACAGAAAACATTACAGGTGTAAATATTGCAAGTGGTGCTTATGGTTCATTCGAACATGCAACTCCATTCACACCAGCTCAATCAGATGCATATTCTATCAAAGTATGGACATCGATGCCAAACCAAATGGCTGATGCGAATACAAACAATGATGAAATTACCTATGACTTTAGAGTTCACGACAAGGTGTATGTAAGAAAACCTTTATATGAAGTTTTCACATCTTCGACTTGTGGACCATGTACTCCAGGAAACATCAACTTCCACAATGTCATTGATGGAAAAGAAAATGGGTGTGTGTACATCAAATATCAACAAAGTTGGCCAGGTAGTGGTGATCCTTACTGCACTGCAGAATCAAATGAAAGACGTAATTTTTATGCGATCAACTCTATTCCAAGAATGGAACTTGATGGTGAATGGGATGGGAACGCATCGTCTTTTACGGCTCAAATGCATACTGATTATACGAGCAAACCTGCATTTATGGAGATAACTGCTGAATCTATTCAGTGGGGCAAACATGTAGAAGTTAATGTTGAAATAAATCCTGCTTCTGATTTTGCGGGCAACAACACCTTACACGTTGCAATTATGGAAAAAACTACTTTCGATAATGAAAAAACCAACGGCGAGGCTGAGTTTATCAATGTAATGAAGAAAATGATGACTGGCGGTGTTGGTATAAACGTTGGTAGCTTGAAAAAAGACACCAAGGTTGAACGCAAGTTGACTTGGAATTTCAAAGGTGATTACACACTTCCATTCGATGGATCTAGTCCAAATTGGATTAATCACAACACAACGCATTCAGTTGAAGAATTTGACGATTTAATCATTGCTGTTTGGATTCAAAATGCTACAACTAAGGAAGTACACCAAGCAACTTATGCAACTCAACTGAACGCTAGCGTACTTGACATTACAGCTGAAAGTCAGTTTAGCATTTACCCGAACCCTGCTTCTAATTTAGCCAATATTAATTTTGAATTAACAACTGGTTCTGATGTGAAGGTATCTGTAATGAATGTTTCAGGTCAAGAAGTTGCAACTACAAATGCTGGAACTTTAAATGCTGGAGACAACACAGTTAACGTTGATGTTTCTACATTGGCAAAAGGTGTTTACTATGTTCAGTTGATTACTGACTTTGGTACATTTAGCAAGCCACTTACAATCAAATAAAAATTTTAAATAAGATAGATTAAAGGGTCTGCAGTTTGCAGGCCCTTTTTTTATTTCGCATATCCCGAAATACCTAAACCAAATAAAGCATAATCGTATTTAACTGGATCGTCTTTATCAAATTGCTTTAAAGACTCTGTAAGTTCTACAGCAGTTGCCCAATTGGCTTGGCGTCTTGTAACCAGTCCAAGTTCTAATGCAACACGATGCACATGCACGTCTAATGGGCAAATTAATTGTGACGGCATAATTCCCTGCCACAAACCAAAGTCCACCCCACTACTGTCTTGTCGCACCATCCAACGCAAATACATATTGAGCCTTTTACATGCTGACCCTTTTACAGGGGTAGCAATATGTTTCTGTGTTCGTTGGGAAATGGGTTGAACACTAAATACGTTGTTATAAAAACCTACAAGACCGGATCCAACATTTTCATCTCCTTGAACCAATCCGCTGGTGAAGGCAGTTTCTAATGAAGGGTTTCGTTCATACCACTGACGCAAAAATGCAAGCAGATAAAGTACATCAGTATCATTTAAAGTCCTGTGGGCAAACCCAACGAACGGTTTCATGTCGACATCCGTGGCGTTTTTAACAAAGTCATACGGGCTGTCGTCCATTAACTTAAGTAGTGCATTGCATTTATTAATTATGGTCGTTCTGTTGCCCCATGCCATGATTGCTGCAAAAAAGCCTGCAATTTCAATGTCTTGTTGCTTTGAAAACCGGTGCGGAATGCAAATTGGGTCACTACTGATAAAAACAGATTGGTTGGTTTTGTGATACCATTCGTCCAACAAAGCTTTTATATCGGCGACACTCAATCTAAAACTTCTGAGTCCTTAAACGGTGAGTTGAATTGGTGAATGCGAATTGCTTTCCGTGAAAGTAAAATTGCAATAACCAATGTGACTAGTGCCCCAATGATTTTATAGCTATCCAACCAGCCTAGTAATTGCCCCTCTAACATTAATGGAAAGTCGTAGGCAGCGTGCAGAATAGCCGGAACAAACAAAGCATACCCCAAGTAAGTGTTTGATTTATGTGTATTGAACTTGGCCAACCCCATATAATAACCCATTATCACCCCAAACGCAGCGTGGGCAGGAACTGCTGTAAACATTCTCAAAATGCCTGTAGCCGCTCCGTAGTCCACTGTGTAGGCAATGTTTTCTAATGTTGCAAAACCCATTGAAGCCATAACGCAATAGGTAATTCCATCAAAAGGTTCATCAAAATCCTTTTTTGGATAGAGAAATCGAAAGACAACAAAGAATTTAACCGCCTCTTCAATTAAAGCCACACCAGCAAAAGCATAAACCCCGGTTTTTAAAATACTATCGGTATAGACAATTCCAGTACGTGTAACAATCGATTCCAGGATAACTGCAGGTATAATACTCAACACTCCCAACACAAATGCCCAAATCAGCAGTTTCTTTGGTTCGCGGTCATACTTATCCTTCCAAAAGATGTAAATCATAATGGCCAGTCCAGGCGCTATTGCAAGTGCTAACAATTTCATTATCCTATGGCTATTCTTAAATCTTCAATTAAATCTTCAACATCTTCAATACCAACACTTAACCGAATCAGTGAATCTTTCAATCCCACTTTTTCACGTTCTACTTTAGGTATTGACGCATGTGTCATGCTCGCTGGATGTCCACAGAGAGACTCTACCCCACCCAAAGACTCGGCGAGGGTAAATAATTTAGTTTTACTGATTACAGCATGTGCATCCTCCAATTTGTCTCCAAGTAAGGTGAATGACATCATTCCACCAAAGTCTTTCATTTGACTTTTCGCAACTTCATGGTTTGTGTGTGATGTAAATCCAGGCCAATAAACCTTTGATACTTTTGGGTGATCTGCCAAAAATTGGGCAACTAGACGTCCATTATCGCTATGTCGCTGAATGCGTAGGTGTAGGGTTTTAATACCCCTCAATACTAAAAAACAATCTTGAGGTCCTGGTACGGCGCCACAGCTATTTTGTATTGCTGACAACTTTTCAAATAAGTCTTGATTATTACAAACCAAGGCGCCCATTACGACATCTGAATGCCCATTCAAGTATTTGGTCACAGAATGCATCACAATGTCAGCCCCTAAATCCATTGGGGTTTGTAAATATGGCGAAGCGAACGTATTGTCGACGCATAACAGTGCATTGGTTGCTTTCGCAACATCACTCACCGCTTTTATATCAATAATTTTTAGTAAAGGGTTTGTTGGCGTTTCTACCCAAAACATTTTGGTTTTGTCGGTTATATGCGATTTAATTACCTCTAAATCACCCATATCTACAAAATGAAATTTGATTCCATACTTAGCGAATATTGTGGTAAATATTCGGTACGAACCACCATATAAATCATTTGTAGAAATAACCTCGTCGCCCGGCGACAACATCTTAATTACGGCATCAATTGCTGCCATCCCACTTGAAAAACACAAGCCATGGTTGGCATTTTCTAATGTAGCGAGATTGTCTTGTAGCTGCGTACGCGTTGGGTTGTGTGTGCGACTGTACTCATATCCTTTATGATTACCAGGAGACGATTGGGCATACGTGCTTGTTTGATATATTGGAGTCATGATCGCACCGGTAGTTGGGTCTGGATGAACTCCTGCATGAATCGTCTTTGTGTTAAATTTCATAACAATAATCTCTGTGGCAAATATAATTTTAGCCAAGAGAATGACAGGTGCGTTTTAAAAGTATTCGTAACTTACCACTATAAAGGTTGTTTATGAGGGTATTGACCGATATCATAGTATCGAAAAAACCTATTCCCATAATTGTTGTTATAAAAATGATAGATAACGGGACACATGTAAAAAATCAGTTGACCGTGTTATTACATCGTATGTGGTTCAAGCCACAATTCTTTAACTTTGAAATCTTAAAATATCTATAGTGAAAGTAGAACAAATTTATACAGGATGCTTGTCACAAGGCGCCTACTACATTGAGTCAAAAGGCGAAGTTGCGATTATTGATCCGCTTCGTGAAGTAGATGATTACATCCGTAAGGCTGAAAAAGACAATGCAAAAATCAAATACATCTTCGAAACCCATTTTCATGCGGATTTTGTAAGTGGACATGTGACTTTAGCTGAAAAGACTGGTGCTACCATCGTATATGGACCATTGGCAAATCCGACTTTCGACAGTGTGACAGCTGAGGATAACCAATCATTTAAAATAGGTGATATTACGATAACCGCGCTACATACGCCGGGTCACACAATGGAAAGTACAACGTATTTGTTGCGAGATGAAAATGGGAATGACCACTGTATATTTTCAGGGGACACGTTGTTTTTAGGCGATGTTGGTCGACCAGACCTCGCCCAAAAAGCCGCTGATATGACGCAAGAGCAGCTTGCTGGCACTTTATTCGACAGCTTACGCAATAAGATTATGCCTCTTGCCGATGATTTGATTGTATATCCAGGACACGGTGCTGGATCAGCCTGTGGTAAAAACATGATGAAAGAAACGGTTGACACCCTAGGAAACCAAAAACAAATGAATTATGCCTTGCGTAGTGACATGACGAAAGCCGAATTCGTCAAAGAAGTGACAGATGGCTTGGCACCACCTCCTGCTTATTTTCCGCTAAATGTAGCCATGAACAAAACGGGTTATACATCAATTGATCAAGTGATAGAAAAAGGCAGAAATGCCTTGACACCCAATGAGTTTGAAACTGCAGCAAACGAAACTGAAGCACTTATATTGGACGTTCGAAACCAAACTGAATTTGTTAAAGGATTTGTTCCAAGAAGCATATTTATAGGTTTAGATGGCGGATTTGCTCCATGGGTGGGCGCGATGATAAAAGATGTTAACCTACCGTTGCTACTGGTTGTAGAAGAAGGTAAAATTGAAGAAGCAATCACTAGGTTAAGCCGGGTTGGTTTCGACAATACTATAGGCTATTTACAAGGTGGAATTGAAGCCTGGAAAGAAGCAGGTAAAGAAATTGATTCGCTCAGTTCCATCTCAGCAACACAATTTGCTGATGATTTAAAACGTACAATTTATCCGGTGTTTGATGTAAGAAAAGATGGTGAGTACTTGTCTGAACACATTGACGGAGCAAATCACACTTCATTAGAGTTCATTAATGATCATTTGGCTTCCTTTCCAAAGGACGACAACTTCTACGTGCATTGTGCTGGCGGTTATCGCTCCGTAATTGCAGCTTCTATCTTAAAATCAAGAGGTTATCACAATGTTATTGATATAGCGGGTGGATACGATGCAATTTCAAAAACGGACATTAAACGTACCGATTATGTTTGTCCCACAACTTTATAAGAAGAAATAAATCAGAAAAGGGCTGTGCTATCATAGCCTTTTTATTGTGCATTATGGTTAAATTTCGAACGGCATGAAAATCTTAACAGCAGCACAAATTAAACAGATAGATAAACAGACCATAGAATCTGAACGTATTGCTTCAATTGACCTGATGGAGCGTGCTGCTAAATCATGCGCAAACTGGCTTTCAAACCATTACACTGTTGAGGAACGAATTGCTGTAATATGTGGTAAAGGAAATAACGGCGGTGACGGACTTGCCATAGCGCGTCAACTGCTTGAGCTCGGATATAATGTCGATATATATGTGTTAAACTACAGCACCAAATCAAGCTCAGATTTTGATACAAATGTTGGCAGATTATCCACAATTCACGAAGTCAATCCAAACGAGTCTGCCGTATATTTTAACGTTTATACACTCTTAATTGATTGCATTTTGGGCTCCGGCTTAAACCGTCAAATTGATGGTTCTGTTGCAGAAGTTATTGGGCAAATCAACACTTCATCTTCCAAAGTTATCGCTATTGACATGCCGACAGGTTTGTCTTTTGATAACAAAGATTCCAAAGAAGGTGCAACCGTTCGGTGCGACGTTTGTTTGACGCTACAAATTCCCAAACTCCCTTTACTTCTACCTGAAAATCAAAAGTATGTTTCGCTGATGGTTGTTGTTCCAATTGGCTTACATCAATTAGCGATTGACGAACAACCTACAGACTACTATTATATCGACAGACAAATGGCGTCAGCCCTTTATCTGCCAAGGAATAAATTCGCACATAAAGGAAATTTCGGTCATGCCATGATAATAGCTGGTTCCAATGGGAAAATGGGCACTGCGGTATTGGCATGCAAAGCCTGTTTAAGAGCTGGATCAGGCTTGGTTACGGCGTATATTCCACAATCAGGCAATTTAATCTTACAAACGGCAGTACCAGAAGTCATGACAATAACCAGTTCGAATCAGGATATCTTGACTG
>JBLING010000043.1:0-11293 GCA_047639155.1 bacterium | reverse complement strand
CACAGTTTGAACCTGGATTGTACTTTGTTGGGTTAAGCAGTCATGTAGGCTATATTTTGGTGCGCCAACAAACCGTGTTTTTCATCCATTCTAATTATATTGGAGACGGTGGTGTCGCCATTGAATTTGCCAGAAAATCTGAAGCTTTTTTAGGCGGTGGGAATTACATCCTTGCGCGAATTACAAACAACCCAAACCTAATTGATAAATGGGTTAGTGGGGAAGAGGTAAATGTTGTGACTTTTTCTGATTAAAGCGGTAGTTGATGCTACACCTTGAAATTGGGTTGACTTGCGTGGCATTCTGGATTCCTACATAACTCGACTCCAAGTGTGTAGATCGGTTTTCTCCTAACATAAACGTGGATTCAAGATTTAAGGATATTTGTTTTGAAAGGTAGAATGCCTTACCAATCCCAATCTGACCACCTATTTCTCTGAAGGTGTACGAGGCGTATGATGGACGGTTCCAGAAATCATTGAACCCACCACCCGTTGGCCTTATGGACACAGCATTGTAATAGCGGTACCCAGACCCTTTTTTGGCGTAAACATCAACCAAAATATACAAGGGTGATTTGATTTTAGATTTGAAAGCCACCTGTATTCCTAGGTTACAAGTGATGTTTGAATATGCCCCCTCAAACACACCCCAACCCGTATATCTATAATACTTTCTATCCTTATGAACCGCGAAGCGAATTGCAGTATTTGGGTTGATTTGATATTGGTACGTCAGTCCCAATAAACTTGATAAACCAGGGTTGGCAAAGTCGTCGTTATAATCTGAAATGTCTAAATGGGTTACCCTTAAAAAGTTTATCCCAAAAGAATTCTTGGATAATTCTGTTGTGTCATTGATGCTAAAACCAGTGGTCGCCAAAAGACAACCAAAAGCGACAAAAAGACATTTAAACCAATTTCTTATTAAATCGTTGAACGTAGTCAATTGGTTAAAAGACTTGTATTGAAAACTCAATAATATTATAAGAATTGTTAGTTTGGTCAAACGATTCATGATTCTCGAAGATACACTTAACGCGTTAAAATCACATAATCCTTCAACAGCTGCTTTAAGAACGCAACATGGTTTCTTTCTTTACGCTTTAATTCCAAGTTTGCTTCAAATGCCTTACTCGTTTTTCGAATTAAATCCGCATAGGTGTCAACTGATGGATATTTCTGATATCGATTCAATAACCGCTTTACTGTTAACATCTTAGTTTCATCAACCGACGATACCTCAGGGTAAACTGGGGTGTAACCAGCCGTGCTGGTTATGCTCAAAATATCTTTTAAATTGTAACCCGATGTTTGCTTTTTCTTCACCAAAATGGTATCGGAAATTTTATCTCCCAACCGCTGCCCTTTGTCAGATGTGCTTATCGAGATCATGCCCACCGCACCGAACGATGCCCAAATGTCTATCCAACGAATTGCCCATCGTCGGAAGTAGTCAATAAATTCAGGCTGACCACCATCTACCTTGGTCACTTTTACACCCATTATCATTTTCCCAGGTGTTTGACCACGCAGCAAGACTTCAAAAATTAACGTGTAAAATGAAAATACGATGGTTAAGATGGTAAAAACCCACCATTCATCACGAGAACTTGTAATTAACCAATTTAGTAAAACGCCACTTAAAATGGAAAAACTCACAATCATTACGATCACATCCACAATAAAACCCACAATCCGATCCATCAGTGTGGCTAGTTTAACTTGAATGATTACATTCTGTGTGGTGGTAATTTCTATTGTTCGCATTAAAAAAATTAGCTACTTTTTCGGACTCAAAATGAAGGAATCCGAATTCATCGACCAAAATAAGAATAAGTGGCTTGATTATGAAAAAATAATCTTGCAATCGGAAAATGATCCAGATGAATTGAGTGATGTCTTTGTGCAAATTACCGATGACTTAAGTCATAGTCGGTCCCATTATCCAAATCGTTCTGTCCGGGTTTACCTAAACGATTTAGCCAGTAAAATATTTGATAAGCTAGGCAAACGCAAAAAACTTGATTTTCAGGTCATTAAGGAATTTTATACCATAGAAGTACCACAGCTCATGTATTTGGCAAGAAAGGAAATGATTGTGTCCTTTCTGATTTTCATTTTGTCGATGGGAATTGGTATTTATTCTTCCATCCAGAACCCGGAATTTGCAACCGTTGTTTTGGGTGAGGATTATGTTGCAATGACCAAAGCCAACATTGCAAACGGAGATGCAATGGCTGTTTATACAGGCGGATCTGGAATCGAAGGATTTATCATGATTTTAGAGAACAATGCACGCATTGATATTATGATGCTTGGCCTCGGGCTGTTTTTTAGTTTTGGCGCCATTTGGGTGTTGGTCAGGAATGGGATTATGGTCGGTGTCTTTCAATACTTTTTTGTGCAACATGGCGGATTTCAAGATTCATTACTCACCATTTGGCTTCATGGTACCATAGAAATATCAACGATCGGGTTAATGGGGGGAGTCGCATTGCTTGCCGGCAAAGGATTGCTGTTTCCAGGCAATTATACCAGATATCAGTCGTGGCGCTTGAGCGCAGGAAACGCTGGAAAACTCTTATTGATGGTGTTGCCTTTTACTTTAATTGCAGCGATAATCGAGGGTTTTGTTACACGCATGACCGGTATGCCTGATATTTTCAAAGGACTATTCATTTTGCTCAACTTGGTGCTTGTTGTGATGTACTTTTTCGTTTATCCAGCTATGGTGCACCGAAAGATTGGCGCGAACCCACACCACGAAAAGCTGCGAAAAGACCATCCACCAAAACCGATTTCCAAAAAAGAAATCAAAACGACGTCCCAAATAATCACGGATACTTTTGTCACGTATAAAAATCAATTTGGACGCAATATCGCGCTCTGTTTAACTGCGGGAATTATTTATCCCATTCTGCTGTACTTAAATTTTGATCGATATTTTCTATTCCACTCAACGCCAGCGATGGATTGGTTAAAGAACATATTTGATACAATATTCCAATCTGATGGTATGAACAATCGTGGAATACCTGAGACAGGAGATTATAGGTTGTTCAAGGGGTTGTATTTCGGTATTTGGACACTCATTCTATTACTTGTTAATGCGGTTTATGCGTTTAAGTTCAAACTGAGTCTGAAGTACTTTTCACAATATTTATTGGTATTTGGTGTGGTTCTGCTTTCTTCCTTTTTTAGGTTTTATGTTCACACGGAATTCCCTGTGGAATATCTTACGAGTTTTGCGTACCTACTGAGTATTGGTTTGGCTGTAACGGTTTTGTTGGTTACGCATTATTATAGCGGTAAGACACAAGATATTGTGAAACTCTTTTTTGGTAAAGTCTTTCACTTTTTTATAGTATGGTTGGCTGTTTCAGTTTTATTATTCTTTGTGCAAATGATGGCGCATTCCGGTCTTTCCGAATTGTCCATTTTCATCCTAAATGACTTGTTGCCATTTGATGCTATGACAAAAGAGAAAATTGCCATTGGGACTCAAATTTGCCTATACATGACGGTTGTAATGGCAACCATCCCATTTTACATTTACGCCACGTACTACATGGTTTTATCATTGGTTGAAAAGTATGAAGCCATTCACTTAAAAGAGGAAGTAGAGGCCATTGTGGCGGAAGCATAAATGAGAGTCTGGATTCATATCATATTGTTCGCCTTGTTGGTCGGAGGTTTTACTCCAACAAAAACACACGCGAAAAATTTAGACAGCGCGTCTTGGGCAAAAATGGCGGAGAAGTATGACTATCCACCGCCAAAAATTAAGGAAAAGAAAAAGGAAGAGGAAAAAACCGAACCTAAGAAAACAAGTAAAACACCCAAAGTGCCAAGTTTTGGAGGAACGGGTTTTATAAACGTACTGTTGTATATAGGAATTGCGGCATTAATTGCGCTTTTAATATTTGTGCTAATACAAGCCGATGTCATTAAGGTTGGTAAACGAAACGTTCAACTAAATCCAACGTACGATGCGGAAAATCCAGATGAACTGGTGCTTACAGAGCTCGAAAAGGAATTAAACCTAGCCTCTGAAGCGAACAACTACAATCGCTGTCTACGATATGAGTTTTTACTTTTGCTTGAGAAGCTACAATCGAAAGGATTAATCAGATGGCATAAGTACAATACAAACGGCGATTACCTCAACCAATTGTTAAACTATACCCATCACAAACGTATTCGTAGTTTGACAATGGTTTATGAGTATTACTGGTATGGCGAACATATTTTGTCGTTGGAGGATTACGAAAAACTAGCAGTTTCGTTTGGACAATTAAGAGAGGAGATGGACCGTGAGTAGAAGCAATATTGTATTGATTATTGTAATTGCAGTCGTTATCGGCTTTTTTGTTTACCTGAGTAGTTTGGGAGGTGACTTAAGTGATAGTGCAAAATGGCGATATTACTATACATATAAAGGCGATAAGCTGCCGCATGACCGCGACTTTTTTATTGATTATTTGGCTGAGGAATCAAAAAAATTTAACACCATCGTGGAACGTTTTTCTCGAATCTATATTTCAGACAAAAAGGGACTCTATTTTTTCTACAACGAAAAATTTGAAATTGACAAAACGGAAACCCAGGCTGTTTACGATTATGTAGCACGTGGCAACAGCGCATTGATCATCGCGAATGATTTCAACTTTGAATTTTTCAAGGAAATACGCGGAATTCAAACTGTTTCTGACGATCCATATATCGTCCTGCAACATGCGGATTCAGCATTGACTTTACTGGATACAGTGAGTCTGAGACGTAAACACCGCACTCCAGTTAGCCTAATTACCTATGGTGAAAATGCACTACGAACAAGTTTTGTTATTGATACGGCAAACATCGATAAGGACATTTATGCGACCGCGACTGTGTTTGATTGGGAGGATGAAGAAACGTATGATGAAGATGAATACGATTATGAAGAAGAAGCGTATTCGTATGAAGACGAGGAATATGCATACGAAGAGGGTCCGGCTGAATACACAATGCCCGAAACCGAAATTACGAAAAAGGAACAGTCAGAATTTTCTAAAGCAATTATAGAAGGGATAGGGAAGACAAAAAATCAAGGAACGAACTTGGTAAAAGTAAAGCTGGGGGAGGGATACATCTATTTGCATTCGAATCCCGCATTATTTACTAATGCCCAATTCGACAAACCAGAAGTATACAATTACATAAACGCCATTTTTGACGAATTGGAGTTTGACGAGGTGTATTGGGATGAATTGTCTTTCCAATTTTTAAACGCTGAGAACGAAGGTTATGGACTATCAGATAAAAGTTATTTCGAATACATATTTCGAAATCGGGCCTTAAAAACGGCGTTCTACTTTTTCTTAATCGGACTTGCAGTTTTCTTATTTGTAGGAATAAAAAGGAAGTACAACACCATTGATATTGTAGACCCAGTGACCAATAGTTCAATTGATTTTTCTAAGACCATAGCGCGGTTGTATTGGCTCAACCCAAACCATCGAAAAATGGCAGATCAAAAAATGAAAATGTTCTTGTTTGAAGTCCGAAATAGATATGGTTTAACAACCCACGAGCTAAATGAAGACTTCAAAATTCGATTTAGGGCAAAATCCGGTATACCAGAGAAACATGTAAATAGATTGTTTGATGCGTATAACGTAGCCCGTCAGTCGAACACAATTCACCAAGATTTATTGATTCAAATTTCTGAAACGATTGTAATTATCAGGCAAAACTGGAAGTAGAGTCGATTACTCCACCGTTGTGATGATTTGACGTTGTCGGTTGACGTTATTTGTCAGAGAATTTACAGATATAGTAGCACCACTAATTCCGTCAATGTTCTTACCAACTTCAAAGTGTCCTTCTTTTGCAAACTGTTTCAACCAAGATTTATTTGCGATTTCATATCCGTGATTCGAGGTATACTCTAAAATACGCACTTGTGTAATCTGTTTTGCTTGATCAAAGGCAGTCATGAAGAAAAACTGTTCGAATGCGATGCTGTCTGAACTTGGTTTATCACAGCCACCCAGTTGACATCCTAATGCTCTAGTGACCATAACAAAGCCCTTAATCGAGTCATTTTCTACTACCTTGTAGACTTCGTGGTTGAGCTTTAAGCTATCCGGTGTTGCAATTGAATAATAAATGGATTCTTTTCCGAAAGTTTTGCGCACATGTTTGTCCATTTTTTTGCAAACGTGTTGCGGGAAATAGCTAAAAGTAGCCACTCCGAACGCTGCTCCAACTGAACATAATAATATGAGAAAAATGCCCTTCTTCATTTTTTATCTAAACCAGAAACCCAATCCCAAGTTTACCTGATTCTGTTTCGTGTTATTGCCGTCAATGAAGTATTGATAATCTGCCTTTGCTACGAATGCTTGATCTAAAAACAAGCTCAATCCTGTTGTGATTATAGTTTGTTCATAGTTCGGATTCGCTTGGAGCTCATCTGTGGTTTCAAAGTGCGTATTGTAATTCGAATACCGTATAAATGGAACCAGCTTGTTTTTAATTTTGAGTAGTTTGTTGATGTTGTACCCAACTTCTGCATAATAACCGTATGCTGCTGTACCTAAGTCGGATGTTGCAAATTGGTTGTATGCATTTGTGTTGTTATACATGCCGTAAATGGCTTGTCCTCTTGCTTCGAATTGTTTGCGTGTATATCGGAAATCCAAGGCGAACATTTTAACACCGATTACGGAACTGTCAGCGGCAGCAACATGCATCGCACTGTCGGTTTGCAGGTTTCCGAATAATGAAGACTCTGTTGTTCCCATATACAACGAAGCACCTATGTTCAGTCCACGAATTCCGTAATAATTCACCTTCGCTGAAAGGTCTGGCTGGCGCATAACTGCTTCGGCTCCTTTTTGTCGGGCACCTCGAATTGGCGCCGTTCCTGATAATCGAGTTGATCCATTGTATCCCATTGGGCCGTTTACCACAAATATCTGATAGCGCAAATTTGCGTCTGTTAGATTTCCTGTAAAACCGGTTCCAATTTCTCTCCAGGTGCTTGGTATAAGTACTTTGTCGATGGTTGGACGCTCAACGCCGTTAAATGTAGTCGGTTCGTGATATTCATTTACGATTCCCATTGGAATCAGTAACAAACCACCTTGAAAATTTATCCATGGCTTTAATTGATAATTCAAAAACGCCTGTTCTAAATAAACTTCTTTGATGTGTTCAATTTCTATTTCCGTGATAAACGATGTTTTGGGGTTGAATTTGTAACCAAACAAAAGCACCTGACGATGAATGTCCATGTTGCCATTCTGAACAGTCCCGGACTTAAAGGGTTGGTTGTAATGTGCTTCACCATATGCGGCCATCAACAAACTGCCACTTTTACTCGCAATTAAGGTTTGAGCAGAGTTTTTAGTGTTGTATATGCTATCCGTATCTTGCGCAAATGCGCCCGAAAAAAGAGTAAATATTGAAAAGATTAATATTAAATGCCTCATTCGTTTTATTTGATGGCACAAAATTATTTTTATTTAGACTGATTAAAAATAAAAATCTAAAAAGTTTTATGATATCCGTCAGAAATTTAGGACGGACGGCTGTAGATGATTATAAACTAGAAGTATTGGTCGTGACTATTCGGTACTCTTCCACACGTTTATACTTGTTTCGTTTGTTCTCGCTAACATACTTAAAAGGCAATCCGCCCTCATTATATTCAAACCTGGTGGTAAATGCCGATTTAATTTCGTCCTTTTTGAAAAAAGTGATGGTATTAGAGATGAAAAATCCATCTATGTCATAATTCTGATCAGAAACACGGTAAAGATTGCCTTTTCTATAGGATTTAGTGAAAGTGCTAATAATGGACGAATCATCATCCGCGTATTCATAGTCCATCTCATACTCAAGTTTCTCCTCAACGCCTTTTAACCGTCGATATTGAACGAGTTTCTCAGCTTTGTTTAGGCGGTTGATGTATTTATAAAGTTCACCTTTATCATTTACTTTTTGATATACATAGGTCGTCGTTCCATCATGTTCTTCGGTGATGCTCGTACACATAGTTGTGGTGTCTTTATGTTTGTTTATTTCAACGCCTTCTTCTTTACACCGGTAATCCCATACGTATTTAACCTTACCATTGCCTTTAAACATGGTCACTTGTTCAACCTTGTTGTCGGCACTATATTCATTTAACCAACTGTATTTGAGCTTTCCTTTTCGATAGTAATAGTCACGAGATTGGAGCTTTTCGTCTTTTTTACCCCTAATTACACGAAGGGTAGTGTCGCCTTTTTTGACAACGTAATAATCCAATTGGTGAACGTCAAAATTTTGATATGCACTTCCGTCTATTTCTCCTTTTTTGTTGTAGAGCACGTGTCGGGTGATTTCACCATCGACGTTGTATGCATATAAGGAGTGATTGTAAAGTTTGTCTTTTTCAAATCTGACTATGCCAACTACTTGACCATTGACGTTTATATCGAATTTAGTCAAGTTGTAATTTGCGTTTTGTTTACCACTTTTCTTGAAAAAGTACGCTGTAATTTCCAATGAATCGATATGTTGATTCGTTAGGTAATACTTTTTGCCATCTTCAGTTACTGGTAAATCGATAAAAACAGTTGGATCATAGATGTGATAATTCCGTTTATGCAGTTGCGCACTCGATTGCAACACACTAAAAAGAAAAACTGCGGTAAAAATAAATCTTAAGGTCATATGTTTTTAACGGTTTCAAAGCGAATATAGTGTTTGAAACTTATGACGATTCGTTTCATTACAGGATTTGGAATGATGGTAATTCGTCAAGTTCGCGAATGGGATTGAACAACAGAAAGTTTCAATGTCCACTTTACGATTTCAATAGTGTGGTTACTTTGTTTATCACCTCTTCCACGGTTATTTGCAGTATTGTGCTGTTCTCTGCAGTTTGAGTCTTTTGGTCTTTATCACTGACGTGGTGAATTACCTTTTGGTTGGGGTAAAGCGGATAAAAAACATCTTTTACGCCAGGACCAAACAAAGCAACCAAAGGCTTTTGCTCAACGATGGCAAAATGCAACGGGCCACTTTCATTTCCCACAAACAAATCTGCCTTACGAATCAATGCAGTTAACTCGATCAAGTTGGTTTTGCCAGCAAAGTTTACCGCATGACTGGTCTTACTGCAGACTTCGTTGTTTAAATCAGATTCGTTTGGTGCACCGACCAATACTGTCTTTTTGCCATATTTGGAATGGATCGCATCTATCAAAGCACTAAAGCGCTCTACTGGCCAACGTCTGGCTTCATCTCGTGCGCCGCAATGCATCACTACATAATTTGCAATGTGGAATTCATGCAGTAAATTAGAAACATGTAACTCATCCTCAGCTGTAACATTCAATTGTGGTTTTGCCCAATTGTAATCGTCAGGAAACAACCATTGAATTGTGTCTTGGTTGGTTTCGACTTCGTGCCGCTGTCCACCAGTAAATTTGTTTCTTAATCTAATGGAACCTCTGTCTAGGTAAATTCCGCACTTCCCTTTTATTGCCCGTTTTAATGAATTCAAATTTCCTCTGAAGTCTACCTGAATGTCGTAATAGGTCTGTAATTGTGATTCCTCTGAGAGGAGATGTTTGACCTTACCTGTTTGCTCTATCAATGATGCATTCATCGACTTACAAAAAACCGTAATGGCTGCGTCTGGGAAATGATTTCCTAACGCCTCAATACAGTGTAAGATGTAAATCATATCCCCTATCTCATCCAGCTTCACGACCAAAATAGAAGCAACTTTTTCAGGCGGTTTTTTAAAGGAATTAACGAATGTTGATACCAATGATGTGCCGAAATAGAGTAGTTTTTCAGTATCCACTATTGTGCTGTAAGTGGGTAAAGAATAGGTTTGCTCGGACTAGCGTCTGATTCGAATGCTGCAATTTGAAGTTGTAAAAGATACATCCCATCTTTGATGGTATTTGGGATATAAGCAAGCTCTGTTATAGTTGCGTTACTTCTTGGTGATGACGGATATTGCCAAAAAGCATGGTGGGACAATAAATGTCCACCATCTTCCTCTCTGTCAACTGAAGGAAGGTCAACAATCAAATGCGTTATGTTACTGTCGGCAAGCAGTTTTGCGAATTCAGGGGTTAAATAAGCAGGGTTAGAACCAGAATATCTGCGGACCAATTTGGTGTCGTCATTCGGTAAAGTTCGTAACACAATGGATTCGTACTGTCCAAGATCAATACCATTAAGCGCGTCTGCAGATATAACCAAATCGCCATTCTCCAACTTGGTAGGCTTAGTAGTAAGTACTAAGGCTATGGTTTGAAACGCTTTCAGGCATCGGTTAATGGTCTGGCCCTCTGCGCTTATATGTCCAACACATTCTGTATGTGTCCCATTCCCATGTGCGTTAAACGTGATGTCAAAACAGTTGCATGCACCACCAAGAGCAACAGAGCCAACAAAGTCGCCACCCCGAAATGGCTTAAAATTTGGATCATCCAGGTAATACGCATTCACATTATCCGCACCATTTCGAATAGGTGTTGACAGGTCAAAATAGTTTGTACTACTGAAGCTGTAATCTTGGTCATTGTAACTGAAGCGAAATTCCATAAAGAAAGTAAAACTCAAAAATAAGCTTCCTACCTATTTTAACCCTAATTCATATTTCGGGTTTAACCGAACTCAGGTTTTTAATCTATTCACATTCCAATCTATATGCTAAACTTAAAAAAAATCGTTCTTTGTACTGATGACGTTTAATAAGTATCAAACCAAGACGATAATCAAAACAGCACTTTTTGTTGTTGCAATGTCGATTGTTGCCTTATCACTATTGTATACTGATAATCTAGCGGAAAACTTAAAAGAGGATGAACGCACCAAGGTTGCGCTTTGGGCAGAAGCCACTAGGTTAATTGCTACACTTGAAGCGGAAGATGATGTTGATATCACGTACGCTTTGTCTGTAATTCGCGCCAACAATTCGATCCCAGTAATTGTAACGCTCGAAGATGGCACCGTTATCGCCCATAGAAACATTGACTCGGCATCGGCCGAAGACAAAATGTTTATTCAAGACGAGATTAAAACGATGAAAGCTGCGAATGAGCCCATTGTCGCCGGATTATACGAAGATCAAAACATTATCATTTATTACGAAAACTCAATCCTCTTCACAAAGCTGAAGTTATATCCTTATGCCCAGCTGGTGATTATTACCATCTTTCTGCTGGTGAGTTATTACGCGTTTAGTTATTCCTTTATTTGTTATATATTTGTGTTGTGTTTGTGTTTGAGATTTT
>JBLING010000042.1:0-11367 GCA_047639155.1 bacterium | reverse complement strand
GTCCCTATCTGTTGTGGGCGCTAGAAAATTGAGAGGATCTGACTTTAGTACGAGAGGACCGGGTTGGACATACCTCTGGTGTATCTGTTGTTCCGCCAGGAGCACCGCAGAGTAGCTATGTATGGAGCAGATAAGTGCTGAAAGCATCTAAGCACGAAACTGACCTCAAGATGAATCTTCTTTTAAGGGTCGTTAAAGACGATGACGTTGATAGGTTGTAGGTGTAAAGGCAGTAATGTCAAAGCCGAGCAATACTAATTACCCGTAGACTTATATTTTTTTATAATTTATTTACTTTCAATTTTTGTCATTGTTTTTAATTTTTGAAACAAAGAACTTCACGATATTTCAGTAAAGCTGATAAAGGCTTTTAGGTGATTATATCGAGGGGGTACACCTCTTCCCATTTCGAACAGAGAAGTTAAGCCCCTCAGAGCCGATGATACTTGGGTAAAACCTGGGAAAGTAGGACGTCGCCGCTTTATTTAAGAACCCATTTTGCATACGCAGAATGGGTTTCTTTTTTTAACTGTTTTTCTATCACGTAATTTATCTTTGCCTAAAGACTATTAGTGGACCTTAAAACAACTCTTACTGATTTACCGACCAATCCAGGTATATATAAGTACTTCGACAAGTCGGATAAAATCATTTATGTTGGCAAAGCTAAGAATCTTAAAAAACGTGTCGGATCGTATTTCCATAAAACCCACGAAAACAACAAAACGAAAGTCCTTGTCTCCAAAATTAATCGGATAGAATTCGTTGTTGTTGATAGTGAGAACGAAGCCTTGCTCCTTGAAAATAACCTAATTAAAGAGCATCAGCCCAGGTACAATATGATGCTTAAGGATGATAGGTCTTTTCCCTTGATTCGTATCACCAACGAACGATTTCCGCGTGTTTTTGCAATGCGCAATCCTAAATATGACGGCTCTAAATACTTTGGCCCATATACCTCTGCTCGGTCTATGCACATCGTTTTGGATTTCATTAAGTCATTGTACCCGTTACGAAATTGCAACTACAATCTATCAGAAGAAAATATTCAAGCCAATAAATTTCGAGCGTGCTTAGAATATCAAATAGGCAACTGTAAAGCACCGTGCGTGGCCAAAGAAACTGAATCTCAGTATATGGAGACCATTCACAATGTGAAACATATTCTAAGCGGGAACTTCTCTAATGTAAAGCAACACCTTAAGTCTGAAATGAATTCCGCAGCAAAGTCTTTGGAATTTGAAAAGGCGAATAAGTTTAAACAAAAGTTAGAACTGCTCGATATTTTCAAAACGAAATCAACTGTTGTAAGCCACACGATCACGGATGTTGATGTGTTTAGTGGCATACTCTCGGAGAAACGCGCATTTATAAATTATTTGAAAGTTATCAATGGTATGGTGGTTCGGGCGAAATCCATTGAGTACAAACTCAAATTGGAAGAGTCATTGGCGGATGTTTTGGAATCAGCTATTCCGGAGCTTAGAAACCGTTATAAAAGTCAAAGCAAGGAAATCATTTTGCCAGTAAACGTAGAAGCATTTGAATCCTTGAAAATTACGATCCCTCAAAAGGGAGATAAAAAGAAATTGCTAGATCTATCGGTGCGTAACGCATTGTTATACAAAAAACAAAAAATAGATCAATATGAAAAGCTCAACCCGTCGCATCGATCGGATCGCTTAATGCTACAAATGAAGACAGATTTGCGACTCACTGAGGAGCCAAGGCACATCGAGTGTTTTGATAATTCTAACCTTCAAGGAACCAACCCGGTAGCTGCTTGTGTTGTGTTTAAAGATGGGAAACCTTCTAAAAAGGACTATCGCCACTTTAACATAAAGACAGTAATTGGACCAAACGATTTTGACAGCATGAAAGAAGTTGTTGGGAGGCGTTACTCAAGGTTGGTAAAGGAAGGCCAACCCTTACCACAGCTAATAATAATTGACGGTGGGAAGGGGCAGCTTAGCTCAACGGTTGAAACTTTAGAGGCTTTAAATTTGTATGGAAAGATTGCAGTAATCGGAATAGCGAAAAGGTTAGAAGAAATCTATTACCCTGGGGACAGCCTTCCAATGTACATTGACAAAAGCTCGGAAACGTTAAAAGTAATTCAACGCCTGAGGGATGAGGCCCATAGATTTGGAATTACCCATCACCGAAATAAACGGTCTAAGGAGATGACAAATTCTGAACTGAACAATATTGACGGGGTAGGACCTAAGACCATAGATCTATTACTAAATCACTTTAGATCGGTTAAAAAGGTGAAGAATGCTACCTTAGAAGGACTGTCTGAAGTTATTGGTCAAGACAAAGCTAAAAAATTACACTCCTATTTTAATTCATGATCGGAAACGAGTCTATTGAGATGGCCATAAGGCAAAATTTGCATAAAATGGCAAACCAAAACGATTACGTATTTTGGTTGGATTCGTGCAGGCTTCATAGCGCACAGGATATTGGAGATTACGATTTGATTGTTGGCTTTGGTGCACAGGATAAAATTGAACTTACTTCAGACACATTTGATTGGGGTAATATTACTTCTTTTGTTAAAGATGATAAATGGAAGTTTTTTGCCTTGTCGTATGAGATGAAATCCAAAACATCAGGATTATCAGGTTCGAATCCAGATCCACTTCAATGGCCATTGATCAGTTGTGTAAAACCGGAAATAGTCGTTGCAATTAAAAAGAACGGTGAAGTGGAAACTGTCGGAATATCGGTGAGTGACATACTGAATTATTCTGCTAAACCTGATAAAACCGCAGCCGACCTCCTAGTTCAATATGATAGTTTGGCAGCGTCTATGAGTCAAATAGAACATTCAGATAAGGTATCTCAGATTAAACTGGAAATAGCCGCAGGGAATATGTACGAAATGAACCTCTGTATTGGGCACACCTTGAATAATTTTACGTGCAACCAACCTTTCGAACTGTATAAACTACTTATAAGCGGTTCACCTACACCTTTCTCGTCTTTCTTAAAAATCAACCACAAGCATGTGCTGTGTGCAAGCCCAGAGCGGTATTTGTTTAAAGACAATGATTCAATTTACGCCCAACCTATTAAAGGAACTTCCAAACGATATGTAAACGAAAACGCAGATGCTGAAAGCAGGTTGCGTTTGGTTACATCGGTCAAAGAACGTGCAGAGCACATCATGATTGTAGACCTTGTTAGAAACGATTTAAGTAAACTAAGTAAGGCAGGAACCGTAAGAGTAGAGGAATTATTTGGAATCTATGGTTATAAACATGTCAATCAAATGATTTCCACCATTTCAGGAGAATTGAATCGAAATATCAATTTTGCGGATTCCCTCCAAGCTACGTACCCAATGGGCAGCATGACTGGAGCTCCTAAATACATCGTGCAGAAGTTTATCGATGCGTTAGAGACCACAGCTCGTGGATGGTATAGTGGATCTATTGGATATATCGACCCAAAAGGAAACATGGATTCAAATGTGGTAATACGTACCTTGTTATATGATTCAAAAAAAGACTGCGCTACTTTTGCCGTCGGTGGAGCAATCACATTCGATAGTGATCCGGACTTAGAATACGAAGAGTGCTTATTGAAATCTAAAGCAATTCGAAATTTGCTTGATATTAATTAAGCTTTTCTGCCTTTTCGGCATTAATTTTCGCACCGTAGTTACTTAGCAGTACATGTAAATCTTCGGCTTTGTAAGGCTTCCCTAAAAAGTCATCCATCCCAGAACTCATATAAAATTCTTTACTACTCTCACTTGAATCGGCAGTTAAGGCAATGATAGGGGGGCGATCAATACCATATTTCTCTATGATTTCTTTGGTTGTCGTTAGACCATCCTTTTCTGGCATTTGAATGTCCATTAAAATAATGTCGATTTCGTTTTCTTCCATTATGCTAAGCACTTCAATGCCGTTTTCCGCGTGTAGGAAGTCCTCATAGCCAAATTTATTGAGTAGTTTCTCAATCAGCATTTTGTTAAACATGTTGTCCTCTGCGACCAATATTTTTAATGGATATTTTTCATTTATCTTCTCTTCAACATTCAACGGGTTGGTGCGTTTTTTTGCATTAACCGGTTGTTCCGATAACGTTTCTTGAGAAGTCGGTATTTTACCGTTTATCGTAAAAAAGAAGGTTGTACCGACGCCTTTTTCTGAGGCTAAACCAATTTCACCTCCCATTAGTTCAACAAGCTTTTTGGATATGCTTAAGCCAAGTCCAATTCCTCCGTATTTTCTTGAAGTCGTATTGTCTTCTTGCTCAAATGCATCGAATATTGTTTGTTGTTTTTCAGGTGAAATTCCTATTCCATTGTCACTCACAGCGAATTTGAGTTTTGCATTTTGTTCATTCAAACTTGTTGAACGCATGAATTCTTCCAGTTGTACTGTAATGTTTATGGTCCCATCTTCTGTGAACTTTACGGCATTACTTACTAAGTTTATTAATACTTGGCGAATTCTAAGAATGTCTCCTTTGAAGTATTTAATGTCTGAGCTTTTAATGTCGCATTTGATCGTTATGTTCTTTTCTTTGGCTTGCTTAGAGAATATGGTAATTACCTCTTCTATCAATTGTTCTAGGTCAATCAACTTCGATTCCAAATTCATTTTCCCTGCTTCAATTTTAGAAAAATCTAAAATGTCATTTAATATCACAAGTAGGTTTTGACTACTCGTTTCGATGGTCTCAACATATTTCTGCTGCTCAATATCTAATGTGGAATCAAGCAACAACGCAGCCATACCCATAATCCCGTTCATAGGTGTTCTAATTTCATGACTTGTAACCGCTAGAAAGTTAGATTTGGCGCGTAATCCAGATTCCGCTTGACGCTTAGCATCGTCCAAAATGGCATTCATTTTTCTGAGCTCATCGTTTTGATCGTTGATAATAGCGTTACGACCAATTAGTTTTTTGTTGGTTATTCTTTTTATCTGGAGTTGGGTCCACATCAAGCCTATAACAGTAAGTAATAACAGCACAGCGATGGCGGAGCCATATTTTAAATACATTGTAAACCGGTAATCTTTCTCTAACAGTGCATCGTCTTTTTTGCTTAGTTCGTTTTGTACTTCTCGAAGTTTGTTATCCCGCGATCGTTTTATATTCAAATATGTTTTGTAGATGCTACCAAAACCCATTTCGCCCCGAATTTGAGTTAACTGGCGTTCGATGGTCAATGCGTTTTGTAAGTCACCCTTCGCCTTGTAGGCTTGATTTTGTAGAACCAAACATTCCAATAACCCCAAATTGTCTTCAGAAGCCTTGACCGTTTTAATAAGCCCTCTAATTTTAGTAAGTGATGCATCTACCGACCCTAGATTCAACAGAGCCTGAGCATTTTGTAATGCTAAGATATTACCGACTTCATTAGAAGCTGTTAACCCTTTTGCTATTCCCTGGTACTTTGCTGCTAATGCATAGTTTTTAAGTTTGAGGTTTAATTTGGCCAGCAAAACGTAATCATAGGCAAGCGGTAAATCTTGTTTAAGCGATTTGTTGAGTTTTATAGATTCTAAAAGAGAAAACTGCGCACGTTGTAATTGGCCAGATTCAAAATAATATTGTGCCAACAAATAGTATAGTGTTGCATGGGTTGGCGTTTTTTCAACTCCCATAGAAGTTAGGGTGCTTGAAGCTTTCGTGAGAAATTGTTGAGACATTTCTGCTTCCTCACCAATTAGCATCGCATTGCCGAGCGCAAGTTGTATTTCTGCATAAGAGAACGATGGTTCTTTTACGACATCTAAACCCGACATATATTTCTCCATAGCCCGGACGATATCACCTTTACGGAGCAATGCGTCACCATATGCTCTGCGGATTGCCAACTTATTTTCATTGCTTCCTTGTATCGGTGGACAACTATGTAATTCGTTTAAAACACTATCGCAACTGATGGTATTAAGTCCAAGGTGATTTGAAAGAACCACTTTATGTAAGAGGGAAGTTGCCCACGTATCACTGCACTTTGTCGAAGATTTTAACGATGTATTTGTTTGATTTAGAGCAGATTGGAAGTCTGAAACGAGCAAAAGTGAGTCATATGTATTAGAAGCTGGAATTTTGAATTGAGCAGATGATTCGCTGAAGGGCGACATTATCCAAACGGATATGCACAAAAATCGAATTAGCTTGAGCACGGTCATAATTGTATTAGTAATTTGGGCGTTACTCCAGTAATTTTCGTTCTAAGAAGTAAACAAATGTCGGTATTTAAACTTAATTTAGCAAACTTAATAAGATTTAAGAGACTGCAAGTCAGCTACTTTGATATTCAAAACACAATATGTCGATAATACCATCTTTAGATTTAAATAAGTTCACAAAAGGAAATGCTGATGAAAAAGCAGCATTTGTGGAGGCACTTGGGACAGCTTATGAGGACACAGGGTTCGCTGCGATTAGCAGTCATATGTTATCCAAGGAATTAGAATCACAGCTTTATGACGAGTCAAAGCGGTTTTTTGATTTGCCTGAAAGTGCAAAAATGAATTACGCAAATGATGCTTTAGCTGGTCAACGTGGATATACTGGATGGGGTAAGGAGCATGCCAAAGGCAAAAATGTCGGCGACTTAAAGGAGTTTTGGCATTTTGGACAATACGTACCGAACGAGCTTAAGTCTCAATATGGTTACCCTAAGAATCTCACTGTAACTGAACTTACCGATTTTAATGTCGTAGGGGAGAAAGCTTTCAAAGCACTAGAAGAAACAGGTAAGCATATGCTACGTGCAATGGCTCTATATCTAGGATTGGATGAGTTTTATTTCGATAGTGAGATCGAGTACGGCAATAGCATTCTAAGGCCAATTCATTATCCACCCATTCTTGAAGAACCTCCAACTGGAGCGGTTCGGGCTGGAGAACATGAAGATATAAACCTAATTACTTTATTGATGGGTGCTAGCGCTGGAGGATTGGAAATTCTCACAAAGGAAAACAAGTGGGTAGGAGTAACCTCGTTAAAAGATCATTTGGTTGTGAACGTTGGTGATATGTTGCAACGTTTAACAAATAATAAATTCAAGTCCACAACACATCGGGTGGTGAACCCACCTCGTTCCGAGTGGCAATCTCCAAGATACTCTATTCCATTTTTCCTACATCCTAAAAGCGCTACCAGACTTGATTGTCTGGCTTCTTGCATTGATCAGGATAATCCCAAAGCGCACGATGACATGTCAGCAGGCGAATACTTAACTGAGCGCCTACTTGAAATCGGTCTACTAAAGAATGATTCTAAATAGTGTTACGAATTGTCAAAATTCCCAAATAAGGAAATATTTGTCTATATTTGAATTGTTAAATGCGAATAGCAGTGATTGCACTCGTATTTTTTGAAGGCTCGTGTTAATGCCATTCCGTATAAGACTTATTTCTCACATGGATATTACTACTACTACTTTGACCTATAGCACATAGTCCTCATAAAGATTTTTAACGTAAGATACTAGCGGTTTGGCATGAAAAAGGAGGCAGAAGCCTCCTTTTTTTTACTCTTGATTGAAATCGTAAGTGCCGCTTACATTGCGCCACTTTTGAATTACGGTTTCCATGTCTTCTGGTACATCACTTTCGAAAAACATATTCTCTTTTGTAGCTGGGTGGACAAACCCAAGCGTTTTGGCATGCAGCGCCTGTCGGGGTAAGCTGGTAAAACAATTCTCAACAAACTGTTTATACTTGCTGAATACGACTCCCTTTCTGATTTTGTCGCCCCCATACGTACTGTCCGAGAATAACGGGTGTCCGATGTACTTCATGTGAACACGGATTTGATGCGTTCTCCCAGTTTCTAATTGGCACTCTATTAGCGATACATAGGTAAAATTTTCAGTGACTTTATAATGTGTTATCGCGTGTTTTCCAATTCCTTCCTCTAATGTGGCAGTGAATATTTTACGGTTTTGACTACTTCTAGTAATATTAGTCGCAATCGTGCCTTCCTTCTCCGATGGACTGCCCCATACAAGGGCATTATATTTTCTAATTACAGTATGATCTTTAAACTGTTTGCCCAACAAGCGGGTGCTTTCCTCATCCTTGGCAACCAACAATAAGCCACTTGTGTTTTTATCAATACGATGTACTAAAAATGGATGTCTGTCTGACTTATGTATCTCGTCGCCAAGATAGTGCGCAAGACCGTTGCTTAAAGTCCCATCATAATTGCCAACACCAGGATGAACAATTAATCCAGCAGGTTTATTAACGACAAGGACATGGTCATCTTCATAAACAATATCCAAGTTCATTTCTTGAGGAACTACCTCGTAAATTCTAGGTTCATCAAAGGATAATAACTCAATATGGTCCAATGGCCTTATTTTATAATTTGCCTTAACATATTTGTTGTTTACCCAAACTTTACCTTGGTCAATTGCCTGTTGAATTTTATTGCGAGATGCGTTTTCGATTCGATCTACCAAGAATCGATCTATCCGTATAGCAGATTGCTTCTTATCGGCAATAAACTCGAATTGTACGTGTGCTTTTCTGTTTTCGGAATTCATTAGAGAAAACGATATTGTTTACCTCAAAGTGTTAATTTCGCACGAATTTAGCGCATAACACATGATAACGCACGAAACATCCCTTAAAGAATTTGATACTCAAATAGCATATAGTTTAGAAAACTTTAAATCGCATGGTTTTAAATCAGAGGATTTTACCAATGTAGTTTTAGGGGGCTTAGGTGGGTCTGGAATTGGGGCGTTAATGGCCAAATCTTGGTTTTTTGATAAAGTCAACTTGCCGATAGAAACCGTTAATGATTATTCACTTCCGAATTACGTGAACGAAAAAACGTTGGTCGTGTTGAACTCGTATTCTGGTAATACTGAAGAAACGATATCACTTTACAATGAAGCGAAATCAAAAGGCGCTAAAGTTGTTTGTTTGTCATCAGGCGGAATTATACAATCTCTGTGTGCTGACGACAATCTAACGTGTTATCCTTTAAAGACGGGATTTCAACCAAGACAAACGTTGGGCATGGGACTTTCGTACCTAATTCTAATTTTAGGCGATTTTTTTGGAACGGATTATAAGCCTGAACTAGAAGAAATTAGAACTAAGTTGGTTGAAAATCAAGAAAAACAATTGGTATCCGCGGAACGAATATTTGGATATTTTAGCAACAGCTTAAAGGACAAATTCATCATTCTAGCAGATAGAGCGATGTATTCTGTCGCAGTAAGGTTTGCTCAGCAATTGAATGAGAATGCCAAATTGGAGGCATTTGTTCACTCAGTTCCAGAGTGTAACCACAATGTTTTGGAGTCGTATACAGATCGTTTGCCAACCAACTTTTTGTTGCTTTATACGGAAGAAAATGTCCGTGTGGGTTCACGATTTGATTTTATCGCAGGCCACTTGGAAATGGACAACAACCGTGTATTGCCTTTGGCGATCCCAGATTACAAACTATACACCATATTTGATGTGAACTATCGTTTGGACTGGGTCTCAGTCCTTGCAGCCAATGAACTGGACGCGGATTTAATGAATGTTCCTATCCTCACTTCCCTTAAAGAATTCATGAGTGAGGTAGAAGAGGTCTACGAAGAGGACGATTCAGAAGAGGCTTAGTCGATTAACAATCGAGCAACGCTTTCTAAACCTCCGTTCTTGTATTTTACGAAATAAAGACCAGAGGTTAAGGCACGCACATCAAGTTTACCTGTTACAGTTACCGAAACCGGTACTACTGATCCATTGGCATTAATAACTTGGACTTCTCCACCTACATATCCTTTGATTTGAGCAAATGACGTTGCTGGGTTTGGATAAATATTGAAACCAGTTCCAGCTGTCACATTATTTACAGAAGTTGATATATTGTCATTCAACGTAGCAGTCCAGACTCCTCTTCCGTAGGTAAAGACAAATAACTTTCTATCAGATGCTCTCAAACGAATCATTGAAATATAAACGTTAGGAATTTGTTCTTCCTTACTCCAGAATCGTCCACCGTCAGTTGTGGTGTAAAGTCCGTAGTCCGTTGCAACCATAATATTCGATGAATTATCTGGATCTACTTCTATCCAATTCACTGGTAAAGATGAAGGCAGGTTTCCACTAATGTTAACCCACTCAGGTTTATCACTATCCGCTTTTTTTACTTTCCATATACGTGGAAGGGTGCTAAAGTTTGATAACGCCGTATATATTGTTGTAGGCTCGTTAGGGTCTATTTCTATGTTCCCGATAAACCCTCCTCTTGCAATTGCGGGTGCAAGAGTAAACATCTTAAATTCAGACCCAGCCGTAGCTGTTTTTGCATCATTAATACGGTATAAAATGCCACTTTGACCACCGTAATACAATGTCGGATTGTCTTCTGGTGTCATGCCAACAGCAAAGATGCTTCCAGGGGTTGAGTTGGTTATTTTCGTCCAATTCGTACCGCTGTTGGTTGTCCGTACTACATGGTTTTTGGTTGGAAAGTAAAGTTGCTCACCATCTATGGGATTTATTTCAAACGGATTAATGAACCAGAAATCTTCAGTAGTCCCAACAGTGAAAGCTAAACTATTGTAAATGTTTACCCATCGATTAACGTTCCAACGTCTTATATTTCCGTTTTGAGAAGATGCATAAATAATTTCTCCAGTATTGTCAATCGCATTAAATGCGCCATCCCCACCTAAAATTTGAGAAAAGGTTGCAGAGCCTCCTGAATTGGTCGAGGTCCAATTGTCTTGTGCACCAACAATTACCTCGGCTCCAGTAGGGCTAAACGATCCCGCATAAAACTGAGTAACGTTATATCCTTTGTTTCTATCGTTCGCTGTTAAGCCCGTCGTTAGGGTGTTGTATTGATAGATTCCTCCATCGCAAACAACATAATATTCATTAGAGTTAGGTATCCACGTTACATTATGATAATCAGCATGTGCGTTCACCATGTCTTTCCACGATGTCCCACCATTCGTGCTGTAACTAGGCTCTTGTGCTGAACAGATTACAAAATTAGGATTGGTTGGATGCACTGCTAAAGTGAAACAATACCAAGTGAATTGGTATCGAACGCCCCTGTCAGCAGGATTTGCCAATTCGGTCCAGGTTTCCCCAGCGTTTGTTGTTTTATAAATACCCTCTAAGCTATTTAAGTTGGTTCCAGAAAACGCCGCATAGATAATGTTCGGATTGCTCACACTAGGCTCAACCAAACAGCGTGCATAGGTGCCAGCTTTTATTCCAATAGGATATTGTTTGACAGTTATAGTTGCAGCTTCATCAAAGTGAAAAATGCCTACACCATCAACACTAAAGTGAACAATCCCGCTTTTTAAAACGTCGATGTCATTAATCGCTTTTTGACCAGATTTGTAAATCTGATGGTAGC
>JBLING010000041.1:0-11527 GCA_047639155.1 bacterium | reverse complement strand
AGAACCCTCCATTGCAGAAAAGAGCATTGTATTTAGCGACCAGAGCACGAGTTATGTGAATATTTCAGATTACGTTGATATTCACATTACTGAAAAATCAAGTAAAGAGACAACAATCTCAACACTACAGTGGGTTCACATAGCAATAAGCAATTCGAAACGCACATTATTAGTCATTTACCATAAAATTAAGGGTAAATACCTCCAGTCGTATCTAGACGAATTTTGTTATAAGCTGAACCGGAGAAACTTTGGTCAAAACCTATTTAACCGAGTGGTAGTAGCCATTTCAGATAATTATAGGTATGATTGTGTATAAGCAGTTAATATATTTATTAGTGTGATGATTGAAGAAGACAGCGACGCACCACCAGTAGTCGTTGATTCCATCGTTCGGCACAACATAGATTCATTAACAGCTTCATTTAGAATTAACGATTATACTCGTATCAGAACCATACTAGGGGATGATGATGTGTAAGACATTCAAACAATAACTGATTCGACAAATTATACAGTTGAAGGTATTCACAAAATGGATAAATATAAATACTACGTTACTTTTGATAAATGAAGACAATTGTGATTTCCTCTTGGCACAAGCCTCACCTAATGAACGGATTAGTAATAATTTTGATTTTCGCTATTACTGGTTGCCCCTTCTTAAATAAAAACAAGATTCAATGCCAGGAATATCCAAAATCCATTGGTTACGTTAATGATTTTGAACACATTTTTTCCAGTAACCACATTGACTCATTGTCCAGTTTTCTAACGGATTACGAAGCTTTGACCACCAACGAAATTGCTATCGTAACAGTTGATTCATTCTCCCCTGATTCATCTCTTGAAGCATACACATTCAATCTAGCCCAGTGCTGGGGAGTTGGCAAAAAAAATAAAAACAACGGAGTCGTGATTGTTTTTAGTACCGCTTTGCGACAGATTCATATTCAGAACGGCGCCGGAACTACGGAGGAATTGACGAACGCAGAAACCAAACAGATTATCGATAATATTATTACGCCTTCTTTTAAACAGACGAAGTACTATGAGGGCATTCACAATGCTGTTGTAGCAATTATGAAAGAATTAGAATAAGCTAGCGTTGGGTACATTACCTTTGCCGATGCATAAAATTCAACCCATCAATGTTAAAAGGTATCCAGCATCTTCAAACCGGTCATTACGGGCTTGGAGTGCGGCTGATGAATACTTGGTTAAAAAAGTTGAAGACAGCTCCTCAGCTCCTCAAAAGTGCATTATTTACAACGACACCTTTGGACACCTTGCAGCGCATATAGTTGGTAAAACAACCGATATTGTTTGGGAGACAAGCAGCCAAAAAGGTGCAATAGAAAAAAACCTAGAATCAAATAAAAAGTTAGATCCAAGTCAGACTTTTTTAGCACCGTTTGACAAACCACGTTTAAAGCCGGAGATTGGTGTATTAAAAATCCCTAAATCTCTTGACCTATTTGAATTTTACCTCCAACATTTTGCTCAACATTGTTCTGTAAAAGGAGAACTTGTTTGTGCGTTTATGACGCGACACTTTTCTAAACAAATGTTGGATATAGCCGCTGAGTATTTCGAAGATATTACACAGTCATTGGCCTGGAAAAAATCAAGATTATTAATTTTAAAAAATGTCAAAAAACAAGACAAAAAGTCCCTAATTCGCACTTTTGAACACGAAAAGGACACCATTTCGCAATATTTTGGCGTTTTTTCATCAAATTCTATAGATTTGGGAACTCAGTTTTTACTTGATAAATTGACGATTAATGAAGACGTAAAAACAGTGATGGATCTTGGTTGCGGAAACGGCATTTTGGGCAAGCATATTCTGCAAAAAAACAAAGGCATTGATTTACATCTTGTAGACGATTCTTATCTGGCGTTAGAAAGTGCAAAATTGAATGTTACAGGTGATAAGGTTCACTATCATAACGCATATACCTTAGCCAGTATTGCTGATACTGCGTTCGACTTAATTGTCTCAAATCCACCTTTTCATGTTGAGCATGAAATCGACATTAGCCTACCCATCCGACTTTTTGAAGAAGCACATAATTGCCTGGCAGAAAATGGTAGTTTCCAACTTGTGGCAAACCATCATCTAAACTATAAAACGCACCTCGACAAACGATTTAGCAACGTAACGATAGTTGCAGAAAATGAGAAGTACGTCGTATACAACTGTTTAAAGTAAGATACTAAAAGCGAGTGCTATAGAATTGGCAGCACCCGCATTCCAGCCTAAATTACACACTAGATCGTCTATGCTTTATAATCGTTCATAAACACCGGCTATACCTTGTCCGCCGCCAATACATGCGGTCACAATTCCATAGCGCTGTTTACGTCTTTTCATTTCATTTAGAATTTGAATCGTCAACTTGGCTCCCGTACATCCTAATGGATGTCCTAAAGCGATAGCGCCACCGTTGACATTTACCGTCTTCGGATCTAATCCCAACTCTCTAATAACCGCCAAACTCTGAGACGCAAATGCCTCGTTTAACTCAATTTGGTCAATGTCTTTTAATGTCAAACCAGCGCGTTTAAGGGCTCTTGGGACAGCTTCGAATGGTCCGATGCCCATATATCTCGGGTCGACTCCAGCACTCGCAACGGATACCAGTCGTCCGATGGGTTCAAGGCCTTGGGCCTTCATCATATCTTCACTCATTACAATCACAAAAGCTGCACCATCAGACGTTTGAGAAGAGTTTCCCGCTGTTACAGAACCGCCTTGTTTAAAGGCTGGTTTTAGCTTCCCTAATACTTCAATGCTTGTATCTCTGCGTGGGCCTTCGTCTGTGTCAACGACAAAACTTCTGGTTTTGCGTTTTCGTTTTTCGGCATCATAATAGACTTCTTCGACATTGTACGGTACGATTTCATCTTTAAACCTACCTGCCTCTATAGCGGCTATTGCCTTTTGATGTGAGCCATAGGCAAATACATCTTGGTCTTCTCTGTTTACGTTGAATTTTAATGCTACTTCTTCAGCCGTCAGTCCCATACCCAAGAAATAATCTGGGTGGTCTTTAGCGATACTATAATTCGGAACAGTTTTAAATCCAACGGTCGGTACTAAACTCATGCTTTCTGTGCCTCCAGCAATTATGCAATCCGCAAGGCCGGCTTGAATTTTACCCACTGCCATACTAATGGTTTCTAACCCACTTCCGCAATATCGGTTCACCGTCGCTCCACCAACGTTTAATGGAAGTTTTGACTTTACTCCTACCCAACGTGCCATTTGAAGTCCTTGTTCCGCTTCAGGCACCGCATTCCCGACCAGTAAATCTTCCACCACTGATGGATCAAATCCAGGCGTATTATCAATTAAATGGTCAATTACTGCAGCCCCAAAATCAACCGGAGATGTAAATCTAAATCCCCCTTTATTGGCTTTTCCTACGGCAGTTCTGAATCCGTTTATTATGTATGCGTGTTTCATTCTACAAGTTTTAAGTAGGAAGTAGTGAGTATAAAGACCACTTCCTGTTGTTCTATTTATTAATAAGCGTGTATAACATTTTTTCTATTTCTATTACACTGTTCGTCAAAGCCGCTTTTCTCTCGTCAGATATCATGTCCAAATCGTTACTTAATATTACCATATTTTCAACTTCAATAGTTGATGCACATGCGATGCTTAAGAACCGCTTAAAGTCTAGATCTGATCGCCGACCCCTGCACCTTCTGCAAAATTGTTTGAAATAGACAAAACAGCTCGTCGAATCTGACGTGTAATTCCAAATCTCTCAGTTTTAGTAAAATCTGCTGTTTGACTATATATTTCTTTCACCAATGCTCTACTCTTTTGCCATACTTTCAACTCCTTAAACCTGTGCATTAATAATCCCTATTGTTTATCCAGATTACAATTTAAGTTTTCCTAAACTCTGCACATAAGCAAGTCTCCTATCGTGGTTGCCCACTATCCAAACTCTACTTAATACTTACTACTTTATAGTCTATGACTTACTTCTAATTCCTCAACGGCTTCCCCGTTTTCAATATATGCTGTATACGTTCCAACGTTTTTCGTTCTCCGAGTAAGGACAAAAACGCTTCTCGTTCTAAGTCAAGTAAATATTGTTCCGAAACTTCGGTAGGTTGAGACAAATCTCCTCCTGCCATCACAAACGCAAGTTTCTTGGCTATTTTTTGATCATGTTCAGAAGCAAATCCACTGATACCAAAGGCCTCAATTCCGGCGTATAAAGTCCCAAGAGCAGTTTGTCCCAAAACTAAAATGTCTTCTCTCTGCATAGGCGGAGAATATCCTGAACTGTGTAATTCTATAACACGACTTTTTGCTTCTGCTATCAGTCTGTTTTGATTAAGCACGACCGAATCTTTGTCTGTATGCAAAACGCCTATATCAAATGCTTCGTAACCCGATGTTGCCACTTTTGCTGTTGCAATTGTTGTAAATCTTGATTGCAAAGTGGGTAGTTGTGGATCACCCGCATAGAAGCCATCACTAGTTCGGACAACAAATTCTTTTGTTCCGCCACCTCCAGGAATCAAACCGGCTCCAAATTCAACTAGGCCAATGTAAGTCTCTGCAGCAGCTATAGTCGAATCGGCATGTAGACTCATTTCACATCCCCCTCCTAAAGTTAAACCATGAGGAGCCATTACTACCGGAATCCCGGAATAACGAAGGCGCATTACTGTATTTTGAAAATATCGAATGGCTATATTGAGCTCGTCATATTCTTGCTCAATTGCCAACATCAGCATCATCGCTAAGTTGGCCCCGGCTGAGAAATTTGGTGCATCGTTACCAATCACCAATCCTTTCCACCCTTCCTTCTCTGCTTTGTCGATTGAGGTATTGATGCCTTGCAATATCTCAGAACCAATGGCATTCATTTTTGTGTGAAACTCAAGACACAAAACACCGTCGCCAATGTCGTGAAGACTCGCACCTTTGTTACCCCAAACGAGTTTGTTTGAGCGGTAATTGTCAAGTACAATAGCGTGTTCAGTTCCAGGAATAATTTGGTGGGACTTCGTTTCTGTATTGTAGAAATAACGCGCTCCGTTTTATTTTTAATAACACGACTCTATCCCAGCATCTAACATGTCAACAACCCATTTATTGGGAGTGACGTTGGCCATTTTCATTGCATCAACAGTGCGCTTAACGCCGAGGATGTCCCATGTTTCAAACGGGCCTAATTCCCATCCAAATCCAGCACGCATCGCATCGTCAATTTGATACAGATGATCCGCAATTTCTGGAATTCTATGACTAGAATACGCGAAGACCTGCATATTTAGTGCTTTTAAGAAAGTCGCAGCTTTATCCGATCCTTTTGCTAGAATCTTAAGTTTGTGTACGAGGTTCTCCCCATTTCGAGCAGCTCCTATAGACTCAAATCTTGGGCTTAATTTTGGCTTATACTCGAAAGTCGATAAGTTAAGCGCTTCAATGACCGTTTTGCCTTTTTCATCTTTGCTTTTCTTATAAAAGCCTTGGCGCGTTTTATCCCCCAACCACTTGTTGTCGACTAGCTTTTGAACGAAATCGGGAATTTCAAATAAGTCCTTTGCTTCATCATTTGGACAATTTTGTCCAACTCCCATGGCCACTTTCACCAAGGTATCAATCCCAACTAAGTCGCAGGTTCTAAACGTTGCGGATTTGGGGCGACCACTTATTGGGCCTGTTATTGCATCAACTTCCTCAACGGTCAAATCCATTTCTTGCATGAGATGGAAAATAGCCATGATACTGAATACGCCAATTCGGTTGGCGATAAACGCTGGTGTATCCTTACACAAAACTGTTTGCTTCCCTAAAAACAAATCTCCAAAATGCATTAAGAAACTTGTTACTTCAGGATGCGTTTTAGCGGTTGGAATAATCTCCAATAACCTTAAGTATCGTGGTGGGTTGAAAAAGTGTGTCCCTGCAAAATGGGCTTGAAAGTCGTCTGACCGACCATCTAACATCATTGAAATAGGTATGCCTGAGGTATTCGACGATACCAATGTTCCAGGTTTTCGGAATTGCTCTACCTTTTCAAATACCTCCTTTTTAATTTTTAAATTTTCAATAACCGCTTCGATTGTCCAATCAACCTTCGACAACCAATCCATGTTGTCATCGAAATTCCCTGTTGTAATATTCTTAGAGACAGATTTAGAGTAAACCGGTGATGGGTTAGACTTTAATGCTGTTTTCAAAGCCGCTTCTACAATACGGTTTCGAGCTGATGGTGCACTTTTCTCGTCCTCAGTTAAGTCGAAAGGGACGATATCTAGCAAATATACTTTCAGGCCAATATTGGCAAAATGACAAGCGAGCCTGCTGCCCATTATTCCTGAGCCCAGTATAGCAACTGACTTTATTTTACGATTTCGTGCTTGAATTACTTCCATGGGTTTGATTAAAACGGGTATTTATTTGCTTCTATCATCTTATCAGCGATTTCTTGTCGTGCTGCAATTGTATTCAATGGTTCGTACTTTGTAAACCTTTTTATGCCAATTAAAATCATGCGCAATTCATCCCCTTCTGCAAAACCACAAACTGCGTGTTTCCCTGACATATGAATGCGTTCTAGGGCGTCCGACAAATAGGTTTTCGTCATTAGCACTTGTATTTTGGCGGATTCGGGTCCATTTAGCGATATCATCTTCTCTGTTCGAAGCATCGCACTTTCTGCCGTAAATACATCAATGACCATATCGGCAAGATTCATAAGCACCTCCTGTTGTTTTTCTAGCTCCATCATGAATTTTTGCGCTGCAGCTCCCGCGGATAGTAAGATGGCTTTTTTAGCATTTGCTATCGCCTTTTTCTCGGCATGAAAAATACCCGTTTCGTCTTCATCGCCAAAATCAGGGATCGCCATAAGTTCTTCCTGAATTTTCATTGCGGGACCCATTAAGTCTAGTTCTCCTTTAAGTGCCCTTTTCATCAGTTGGCCAACGGCCAACATTCGGTTAATTTCATTGGTTCCTTCAAATATTCGGTTGATTCGTGAGTCACGATACATTCTCGCTACCGGATATTCTTCGGAATAACCCGTACCGCCAAATATTTGAACCGCTTCATCAATAACATAATCCAAAGATTCAGAACCCAATACTTTTAAGATTGCGCACTCAATACTATACTCCTCAGCGGCTTTAAGTTTTGCCTCGACTTTGCTTAGGCCTGTTTCCTTTAGGCTGTTAATTTCATCTGTTATTAAATCCGACACCCTATACGTCGCTGAATCAGTGGCGAAAGTCTTAATTGCCATTTCAGCCAGCTTGTGTTTTATTGCCCCAAAACCTGAAATAGCTTGACCAAATTGGTGCCGCTCGTTGGCGTAATTTGTGGCAATATCAATTGCTTTCTTACAACCGCCCATAACCATGGCGCAAAGTTTAAACCTGCCAATATTGAGCACGTTAAACGCAATTTTATGTCCTTTCCCTATGTCCCCTAAAAGGTTGTCTTTTGGTATTCTAACATTTTCGAAAAAGACTTGTCTCGTGCTTGACCCTTTAATTCCAAGTTTAACTTCTTCATCTCCGAGCGTGAGTCCATGCGTATTTTTTTCAACAATAAATCCTGTAAATTTGTCACCATCAACCTGAGCAAAAACAATAAATAAGTCTGCAAAGCCGGCATTCGTGATCCACATTTTTTGCCCGTTGAGAACCCATTCATCGCCATCAAGAATGGCTTTCGTTTTAGCGGCAAGCGCGTCCGAACCAGAACCAGGCTCGGTCAAACAGTAACTTGCTTTTATTTCCCCAGTAGCTAGGCCAGGTAAAAATTTATCTTTTTGTGCTTGGGTTCCAAAGTAAAGGATTGGTAAGGTTCCAATTCCCGTATGTGCTGCGACCGCAACTCCAAATGATAGGGCTTTTCCAAGCTCCTCGCTTAAAACCGTTTCTGTGTTAAAGTCAACACCCATACCACCGAACTCTTCAGGAACTCCTGCACCTAGAATGCCCAATTCACCAACTTCCTCCAACAATCGAGGTATCATATCTGGGTTTTCAAGTTGCTTATCGATCTGAGCAACATTGGGCCAAATCTTGGTTTCGATAAAATCTATCGCCATTGACCTAAACATGAGTTGCTCTTCGTTCAACTCTTCCGGAACAAATACCTCTTCGGCCAATTGTTCTTTAATCAGAAATTCCCCACCTTTCATGTCTGTATTTTTAGTTTGCAGTGATAATTATTAGTCGTAAGCTTGTAAAAATGTACGACTTCTTATTCAAAAAAACGGAATTTATGTCGGTTATAAAAGTTATTTCGTTTAAATTGTCGTGCGCAACTATGTCTTGTGCGACATTTTACAATAAACGTACAAAAATCGATGCATATCATTGACTTTGTCACCAAAACCCTATGAAATAATGGAAGAGAAATCAAACCTATTTTTACCAGAGCAAGTGTGCTTCCCTTTGTATGCAAGCTCTCGAATGATAACACGGCTATACAAGCCTCTGTTAGAAGCTTTCGAAATAACATATCCTCAGTATCTTGTTCTATTGGTATTGTGGCAACACAAAAAGCTAAGTGTGACAGAGTTAGGGAATAAATTGTTCTTAAACACGAACACGCTTACTCCGCTCATTCGAAAAATGAAAGATAAAAAGTTGCTCACCAAGCAACGCTCTAATAAAGACGAAAGGACAGTATTTATAAGCCTTACTGCAAAAGGTTTAGCGCTGGAAGAAGAAGCTAAAGATGTACCTAAGGAACTAATAAAATCACTACACATGTCGTCTGAAGACGTAGAAAATATTCGTGCAATTATGTGGCGATTTTTGGAAAATTTTATCGACACACCAGAAACGTAGCATTATTTCAAGTGTTTCTCTGCGTGGTAAGATGAACGCACCAATGGTCCGCTTTCAACAAACTCATACCCCATTGCGTCTGCCCAATCTTTATATTTTGCAAATTCGTCAGGTGTAACATATCGATCGACTTTAAGATGCCGTGGTGTTGGTTGTAGGTACTGACCCATCGTTATTATATCCACACCAACTGCTCTTAAATCAGCAAGCGTTTCTCGGATTTCTTCTTCTGTTTCCCCCATACCTAGCATAAGGCCGCTCTTTGTCTTCATGCCTTTATCCCGCAAATATTTCAGCACTTCCATACTGCGGTCGTATTTCGCTTGTATGCGCACCTCACGCGTTAAACGACGTACAGTTTCAATGTTGTGTGATACAATTTCAGGATGAACTTCAATAACATTATCCAACTGCTCTTTGTTCCCTTGAAAATCAGGAATCAAAGTCTCAAGTGTCGTTTCAGGATTCCATTTTCTTATTTCCGAAACTGTTTTTGCCCAGTGCTCAGACCCCCCGTCAGCCAGATCATCGCGGTCTACACTTGTTACAACTGCATGCTTTATGCCCATAATACTTATGGATTGGGCAACTTTAAACGGCTCTGTAACATCTAAAGGTTCACCTGCTCCTGTGGCAACATTGCAAAATTGACAAGACCGTGTACAGGTATTGCCGCCAATCATAAATGTAGCCGTTCCAACTCCCCAACATTCACCGATATTTGGGCATTTCCCGCTTTCACAAATCGTATGTAACCCATGTTCTTTCACAAGGTTTTTCATCTCAGAATATTTGCCACCTCCAGCGATGTCAACCTTTAGCCAATCTGGTTTTACCCTTGACTTTTGAATTATCTTAACTGGTGGTTTGTTCTCTATCTTATTTGCCATAAGTCGTACAAAGGTAGATTTTACTTCTAATCTCAATGCATCTGTGTCATAACATTTTAATCTTAAATGCGTTTTACACCATAACAATCCAAACACGCGTTATTAATCTTTAAATTTGCATGAATTACACGATGTCGAGACTTTTAATTCTACTTTTTTGCGTTTTTACTGCCATCACTACATATGCCCAAAAGGTTGAAGTACCGATCGGCGAATGGCGCATTCATTTGCCTTACAACGCTGTCAATAGTATTGCAGAAAGCCCAAACTTCTTATACGTTGGGGCCGAAAGAGGCTTTTACAGCTACCACAAAAAGTCAGGGGAAATGGCGTTATACTCCAAGGTAAATGGCTTCTCAGACGTTGAGGTTCAAAAACTTAAGTATCACGACGGTTTAAATCTGCTTTTCATCGCTTATGAAAACACGAACATTGATATCCTTCAGGGCAATTCAATTTTCAACATTTCTGATGTCCTTCGAAAACCAATTTTAGGCCTTAAAACGATAAATGACATTCATTTTGAGGGGAATTTCGCATACCTGTCTTGTTCCTTTGGGATTGTTATTATCGACTTGGTCAAGAAAGCTGTTAGTGACTCATATTTAAACATTGGACCAAACGGTATTGCAACTCCAATAAACTCCTTGACGTTCTATAGAGATTCCATTTTTGCTGGAACGCCAATCGGAATTTTAAAAGCACCTATCGCAGGAAAAAACTTAAGTGATTTTAATAGTTGGGAGGGCCCGATTCAAATGCCCAACAATGATATATCAGACGAAGCTCGACTCCTAAGGGTTTTTAAGGACAAGATCTATTGCGAAGTTGATCAAAGAATGCGTGTTTATGATGGCAACAAATGGATCTTTAAAGGGGACACCACACCACAATACAAAAGAGATACAAGAAGTATAGAAATATGCCATGGGAATCTAGTTTACGTACAAGTTCCTCTGAGGCCTGAGATATCTCCCGGAATAACGGTAATAGACGAGAATGGTATAGAACGTTTTTACAGAGAAAATGTAAACAACTTTGCCATTTTAGACTTTGAATCTAGCATCTGGACTGGTGGCGATTTTACGGGGTTAGTCAAAATCGATAAAGACGGTCTTTATAGTTTCACAAAACCAAATGGTCCTCAGCGCTCTACTGCTTTTTCCATGACTCCGATTGGAGACGAGATGTGGGTGGCAGGAGGTGGGACTTCCGCCCAATGGAACCCTATATTTAGTAACGCCGGATTTTACAGATTCCAGGATGGTCGATGGAAAAACCGCCTTGATATTCCTGAAATTGAACTCGCGTATGACGTTTTAACAATAGCTTCCGACCAATCGGGAAGTGATGTTTTTGTAGGTAGCCATGGATTTGGACTTATACATCTACGCAATAACCAATTGGTCGATATTTACACCGACCAGAATAGCATTTTAACGAAGAGTCAAGGTGGATACGTGCAGGCAGATGGCTTGGCCTACGACAGCGAGGGCAACATATGGATTTCCAATTATGACTCTGATCAAGCCCTAAAAGTACGTACACCTCAAGGAAAGTGGAACGCATATGAATTACCGACGGACCGAATTACAGAAATAATCATAGATGATTTTGACCAAAAATGGATGGTTAGCAGGGATTTGTCTGTTGGTCTAGTGGTTTTTAAAGAAACAGAAGGTGTTTTATCAAGCACTAATGAACTCCATACCCTCCAAAATTCTGTGGGTAATGGGAGTTTGCCGTCAAACGAGGTGAATGCACTGGTACTAGATCACGACGGAGAAATATGG